>JASJDR010000099.1 GCA_030065615.1 Xenococcus sp. MO_188.B8
TTCCCGAATCTATTTACATAGTTCCTCAGTTAGTTCCTAACTGACCTTAATCGCTCAAACCCTTATCTTCACTTGATTCTACTTTCTTTATTTCCTTGATGATTTCCTAAATGAGCGAACCGAATGTCGCGAGCCTTGAATCCCACGTGCTTCAGCCGTGGGAGTAGGTCAAAGAGCTTTATCTTTACAGGCTCGCCACAACAAAGAAGTTTAAAGCTCAATCAAGAGTCTAATTTCAAAACTGCCATAAATGCTTCTTGTGGTACATCTACAGTACCAATTGCTTTCATGCGTTTTTTCCCCTTAGCTTGCTTTTGCAATAGTTTCTTCTTCCGAGAAATATCACCGCCATAACATTTTGCTAAAACGTCTTTGCGTAATGCGGGAATATGTTCACTAGCAATAACTTTTGTCCCAATAGCGGCTTGAATCGGGACTTTAAATTGGTGACGAGGAATTAATTCTTTGAGTTTTTCGGTTAAAGCTCGACCTACATAATAAGCTTTATCACGATGGACGATAGTAGATAGGGCATCTACTCCATCCTTATTAACCAAAATATCCAATTTAACTAAATTATTTTCCCGATAACCAATCAGTTGATATTCCATACTGGCGTAACCGCGAGAACGGGATTTCAAACGATCAAAAAAGTCTGTTACTACTTCTGCCAGGGGTAATTCATACACCAGACAAGTTCGATTGAGGGTGAAATATTTCATATCCTTAAAATCACCGCGACAAGTCTGACATAAATCCATCAAAGTACCGACAAAATTCTCAGGTGTAATAATTTCTACTTTGATATAGGGTTCTTCAATTTTGGTGCGTTTTTGGGGAGGTGGTAACTGTGACGGGTTATCAATTTCGATTACTTCATCCTCAACAGTGGTAACCCGATAAATTACCGAAGGCGCGGTGGTAATCAGTTCTAGATTATATTCGCGCTCCAGTCTTTCTTGAACAATTTCCATATGAAGTAACCCCAAGAAACCGCAACGGAAACCAAAACCCATCGCGCTGGAAGTTTCAGGCTCATAGGATAAAGCGGCATCATTAAGTTTCAGCTTGTCTAAGGCATCTCGCAAATCTTCGTATTGATCGGAATCGGTGGGAAACAAACCACAGAATACCATTGGTTTAGCTTCGGTATATCCTGGTAAGGGTTCAGCAGCAGGAGTTTCCGATAAAGTAATCGTATCACCGACCCGAGCATCTTCTACAGTTTTAATGGCTGCGGCAAAATAACCCACTTCCCCAGCATGGAGCTCCTCTACTTGAATTTGGTTGGGAGATAAGACTCCGAGTTCGTCAATCTCATATTCTTTACCCGATGCCATTAAGCGCACGCGATCGCCTTTTTTAACCTTGCCATCCATAACACGGAAGTAAACTATCACACCGCGATAGGCATCGTAGTAACTATCAAAAATTAAAGCTCTTAAGGGTTTATCTACTGTATCCTCTGGTGGGGGAACATGATTAACAATAGATTCTAAAATATCTTCAATGCCAATTCCTGCTTTCGCCGAAGCTTTTATCACATCAGAGCAATCTAGACCAACTACTTCCTCAATTTCTGCGGCGACTCTTTCTGGCTCTGCTCCAGGAAGATCTATTTTATTCAGAACTGGGATAATTTCTAAATCATTTTCCAATGCTAAATAGACATTAGCCAAGGTTTGCGCCTCTACTCCCTGAGAAGCATCCACTACCAACAAAGCACCTTCACAAGCAGCTAACGAACGAGATACTTCATAGGAAAAGTCTACATGACCAGGGGTATCAATCAGATTAATAATATAGTCTTTGCCATCCTTGGCAGTAAAGTTCATTCTAGCTGCCTGTAGCTTAATAGTAATTCCTCGCTCTCTCTCTAGATCCATATTGTCGAGAAATTGCTCTTTCATTTCTCTCTGCGCAACAGTGTTGGTCACTTGTAACATGCGATCAGCTAAGGTTGACTTACCATGATCTATATGAGCGATAATTGAAAAGTTACGAATACGAGAGACGGGAACGTCGGTCATAAATATTGATAAAACTAAAATTTAGTATTGCTTAACTTATTGTAATGTTGATCTCTCTAAATTTTCTGTTTCATCAGAAATTTCTCTCAATCTTGCTTGAGCAATAGGGCTTAGACAATGCCTAAATCACTGATATAAGTATTTCCACTAATGAACTTGACGATTCAAGCCTAAAAAATTCACGCTCAATTCTTTTTTATCAACTCTGTTTCACTAAAAATTCACCCCAGTCATTGGATATAAAGATTATATTTTATATAGAAATACGTTTGTAACTTATGAGTTTTTTTATAGCTAAGCTCGGAGTAGCAATTTTTCAATTCAGTTCGATAAGTGAAGTAAAGCAAAATCAAGGTCTAAAAATACATTGAATTTTGCTGGATTTCATATCGCGCGGGAAAAGCTACACAACACACACAATATTCAGAGAGATAAAGAGGAAATAAGAAGATGAGTGAAGTAGGTGGAGTTGATTTTAATTTTAGTTTTGCTCCAGGAGTATTGGATGAGCAAATATTAGGATTTGAAGTAGCAGGAAATATCTGGTCTCAATATTTACATGATACTTATAAAGGAGAGGATCTTGATATCAACATTTATGTTGCAGTAGGAGATGACATTCTACCCGACGATGTTGCGGGCGGAGCATTTCCTGCCATTGAAACTGATATTCGTTACAAAAAGATTTATAAGGCACTTAAAAAGGATATCACTACGACAACTGATGAAATAGCTGTTGATAGTTTGCTAGGCACCAAAAAATACGATGTTTTGGTTGGTGAAAACATCATCGATGGAAACAAAAAGATGCAAGCTACTAGAGCCAACCTAAAAGCATTAGGCATGATCAAGAAAAAAGATTTTGATCAACTCGATGGCTTTATCGTCATGAACTCTTTAGTTAATAACGATTCTATTAGCTGGAACTATAACTATCTCGAAGAGCCTCAAGAAGGAGAATTAGATTTTCTTAGCGTTGCTCTACATGAAATTGGTCATAATTTAGGTTTTGCTAGTGGCGTAGATCTTGAAAACTGGAATGAACAGAGCGAAGACTTTGACGGAGAAAGAATTTCTCATGTGACGACTATTGACTTGTTCCGCTATTCCCTTGAAAGTTCTGAGCTGAATATAAATGATCTTACCTTTGGCAAAGCTGCTTATTTTTCCATTGATGGCACTGTTAAAAATGGTATAGCTTTGTCTAATGGAGCAGATTATCAAGCTAGCCACTGGATAAACGGCGATTTAGAAACTGGTTTGGGCATCATGAACCCGACCATCAGAGTAGGAGAAAGATGGGAAATTTCTAAAAATGATCTCACAGTCTTTGATGCTATTGGCTGGGATGTTGACTATGATGCTGAAGTTGAATTAGAAGACTTAGTCGAAGATAAAGTAGAAGAGCTATATGGCATAGATTTAGAAGACTTAGTCGAAGATGCAGTAGAACATCTATATGATATGGATGATGCCAAAAACATAGAGTTAGATGCTTTATTTAATAATACTCAGTTGAGGATCAATAATGCCTACATAGTAGATCGTAGTAGTGAAGTAGACGAAATCTTTAGTGGTGAAGCTTATCACTGGGCTAGTAGAAGTAGTGGATCTAGTACTGGCGGCTGGTGGTGGGCTAGTAGAAGTAGTGGATCTAGTACTGGTGGCTGGTGGTGGGCTAGTAGAAGTAGTGGATCTAGTACTGGTGGCTGGTGGGCAACTGGCTATTGGTCTATCTATGATACAGACACTTTAAGTGATGATACTAGTTCTAATGATAATTTGAATGGTTATGATCCCAGTTCTCTAGAAGATATTTGGGACGATTCTGTTTTAGATCAAGATATCAGCGATGATTCAGTTTTCTATGAAGATCTCGATGATGATTGAGATGATTCTCTTGAAGAAGTCCAGAAAACAAAGGAAAAAGAAAAGAAAGATAAGAAGAAGTAGTAGTAATTAGTATTAAACAAAATGAACGTTAGCGTAGAGAAGAAGTATGTTTTGTCTCTAAGTATTTTTTTATCTTTTGACCTACTCCCAAGGCTGAAGCACTTGGGCTTTCATTTTCTGTAACAAAAGTGAAATTTTCTCTTAAGTTTGTTACTCAATATAGTTTTTTGGGCAATCTGAGGATAGTTTCCAAGCATAGTATTTTCTTGGAGATAATTTGGGCGCAAATTTTGTTGACCTGTTGTATATCCTACTAGTCTTTGAAGATCAATGAACTACCAAAGATTGAGCTTAGCTAACTTTATGGGAATCACAGCCAAAATAGGTAATAACTTATGTTTAGCTGCTGCTTCCTATTTACTACTGAACCTGGGCGCAAGCACTTCAGCACAGGTTATTCCCGACAATACATTGCCTAATAATTCCTCAGTTAATCAAAATGGTAATCTCATTGAAATTCTGGAAGGAACAACGGCAGGAAGCAATCTTTTCCATAGCTTTGAGCAATTTTCTCTCATTCAAGGCGAAACGGCTTGGTTTCAAAATGCGACCACAATAGACAATATTATTACCCGCGTTACAGGAGGTTCTCTGTCTTCTATTGATGGTTTAATGCGTGCTAATGGGACAGCTAATTTATTTTTCCTCAATCCCAATGGTATTATTTTTGGTCCCAATGCCCAATTAGATATTGGTGGGTCTTTTGTGGGTACGACTGCGGATAGTCTCAAGTTTAGTGATGGTAGTGAATTTAGTGCCATAGATCCCCAATCACCACCTCTTTTGACGGTAAATATTAATCCTGGTCTGCAATATGGAACAGGTAACGGAGAAATTGTAGTTCAAGGCGAGGGTAACTTATTAGCATTTAATAATCCTGTTGATTTGATTGTAGATCGCAGTTCTCGACCTGCGGGACTTGAGGTAGATACAGGTAAAACTTTAGCTTTGGTGGGCAATAATATCTTTGTTGAAGGTGGCAACTTGACAGCCGAAGCAGGAAATATTGAACTGGGGAGTGTGGGCGACAATAGTTTAGTCCAACTCAACTCTACCGATTCAGGTTGGAGTTTAGACTATTCAGAAGTTAGTAATTTTCAAGATATTAATCTCTCTCAAGCTTCATCTTTAGAAGTGAGTGGCAATAATGGTGGGAATGTCCAACTTCAAGGGAGACAAGTAATTATTACCGATGGTTCAGCTATTTTAGCGGATACTTTTGGCGACAGAGATGGGGGGAAACTTCAGATCAATGCCTCAGAACTTTTGGTGGTAGCTGGGACATCAGAAAATCTTCCTTTTATTAGTCGCCTATCTACTGATGTTGCTCCAACAGCAACAGGCAATGGTGGAGATATTGAGCTTAATGCTGGCAGCTTGATTGTTACTGGTGGTGCGCAGGTGCTTAGTAGTAGTTACAGCGGTGGCAATACAGGTAATATAAAAGTTATTGCAGAAAATGTGGAACTTTCTAGTGGTTCCCGTATTGCTAATCCTAGTGGTTTATTTACTCTTGTCTTTAATTCAGGGAATGGGGGCAATCTTGACATCGAAACCAGTAATATCTCTGTTCTTGATGGAGCAGAAGCCGCAGCCCTTACTTTTGATGAAGGCAAAGGCGGAAATCTCAATGTTAATGCAAATCATATAGAGGTAATTGGTACTTCTCCAGGAGGAAAATCTAGCAGTTTTTCAAGCAATAGCGAAGGATTCGGTGATGGAGGCAATCTAAGTATTAACAGTAAATTTTTACGAATAGCTGACGGTGGTTTAATTCAATCTTCAGTTTTCGGTTCAGGAAATGGTGGTAACTTAAAAGTTAATGCTACAGAAGTAGAATTATTTGGTGGTGCTCCACAAGTTGGACCCAGTGGTTTATTTGCAACTGTTGAATCAGAAGCTACAGGCAATAGTGGAAAGTTATATATTAATGCTCAATTCTTGTCAATAACTGATGGTGCACAAGCAGCAGTTACAACTTTTGGAGAAGGCAATGCAGGAATTTTAGATGTTAAAGCAGATAATATCGAGTTAATTGGTGCTTCTCCAGGAGGTTCAGCTAGTGCTCTGTTCTCTAATGTTGAAACAACTGCAATAGGAAAGGGTGGTTTGATAAATGTCGAAACTAAAAATTTAAAAATTACAGATGGCGCAAGAATAGCCGCAATCACTTTTGGTTCAGGCTTAGGAGGATCGATCAAAATTCAAGCAGAAGAAATAGAATTAAGTGGTAACTCTTCTCTCGCTTCTAGTGGTTTATTTACTACTGTTCGCCCTCAAGCTGAAGGAAATGGAGGTAATCTAATAATTGATACTGACAGCTTAACAGTAAAAGAAGGCGCGCAAATTGCTGTGAGTACTGCGGGTTCTGGAAATGGAGGAGAACTCAATCTTAGTGCAGATAAAATTGAACTGATTGGGGCTGCGGAATTTGGAGCCAGTGGAATTTTTGGTAATGCCATTATTGGTGATGGGAATGGTGGCAATATCAGTGTCACAACAGATGATTTAACTATCCGCGATGGAGCAACTATTAATGTTAGTAATTTCTTTAGTGGTAATGCGAATGTCCCACCAGGAACTGCTAAAGCAGGTAATATTCATATAAATGCTCAAAATATTGAACTTGATGGAGTGGATTCATCTATTACTGCTACGACGTTTGATGGTGGCGGAGGAAATATTACTCTTGATAGCAAGACAATTACTGCTAAAAATGGCGCTCAAGTAACGGCAGAAACTTCAGGAGCGGGCGACGGAGGAAGTATTACGATATCTGCGAATGAATTTAATTTAAATAATCAAGCTGAGGTTTCTGTTAATAGTACCGGACAAGGTCAAGCGGGGGATATCGCGATCACCTCTGACAATTTAACCCTCGATGAAGGTAGAATTACCGCTACTTCAGAGCTTACTGGGGGAGGAAATATAAATCTGGTGTCAGATTTTATCGCACTTGATCACAATAGCCTCATCAGTACTAGTGTTCTCGATAGTACTGGTGGTGGTGGAAATATTACGATCAATAGTGATTACATTATTGCCAACAATAACAGCGATCTTAAAGCTGATGCGGATGAAGGCCCAGGAGGAAACATCACTATCACGACAAAAGCTCTTTTCTTTTCTCCCGATAGTGAGATTACCGCGAGTTCTGATTTTGGAGTAGATGGAGTAGTGGAAATCGATAACCCAAATGGGGATGAACAGATTGGAGTACCACCTCTAAAATCTGAGATTGTTAATCCTGCAGGTATTATTTCTTCGTTTTGTGCCACAGACTCAACTGATAAGATGATAATCTCAGGAAAAGGAGGATTAGGAGAAAATCCCAGTCAAAATCTAAGAGGTCAGTCTGTTTGGGAAGATTTACGCGATTTTACTCTGGCTAGTAATGATAATAACGCGATCTCTCCTCCTGAAAGCCAAGAATATAATCAAAACAGCGAAACTATTATCGAAGCAAATAATTGGGTAGTTAACGATCAAGGAAAGGTTGAATTAGTTAGCCATATTCCCACATCATTCAACCAATGCAAAAAATAGGCAATAGTTAATATGTGTCATTCGTTTAATTATGGAAAATATTGAGCTATAAAATATCTACCAAGCAATCTTGATACAGCTAGTTTTTTCTATGGTTCTAAAACTTACTCCAAGACCACTAGCAGTACTTTTTAAATTTATAGTGGTATATTTGACTATATATTGAGCTATGTAGTTAGTTTGACAACTATAGTTTTTTGTCATTTACAAAATATAAAGATAATGACATCTTTTGTCTCTATTTGTTGACTTTCTTTGTGGTTTAATTAATAAAACAAAATTTTTGTAAAAATCAGGGAATACTCCTCGGAATTTTGAATATAAGCTATAAGTAGCAGGACAAGACGAAACCTTACAAAGTAATCCTGTCATCGCTTCGCATTTGCCTTGCCTTTTGATATTTTTCTTAACGAAAGGAGGTATTGGTATGAATACAACCTTGTGGGTAGAGCTTAAAGATCAACAAGCTGAAGCCATTAATGGTGGTTTAAGAGTTATCCTTGATTTTAATACTGACCGAGTTGGCCAAGACTATGACAGAAAAGATGGAATAAACAATTTGGAAACTTGTATGAATCTCTGTATTGGGGATTCCCGATGTAAAGCTTTCACCCATGTTCCCCCCGGTCTTCAACCAGGTCAAACTAATCCTGAAGGCATTTGTTGGCTAAAAGATGGAGTTCCACAAGCAACTTCGAGACAAGGCTTGACTTCTGGAATAAAGAGTTAATTTTAATACTGAAAACCAGTTTTTTTTACTCTACCGATGCTTCAAAGCTCTATTAAAATAGGCTTTAGACAAATCACCACAGTCGTGTTGGTAAGTTAGGTAATGGGTAATAAGTAAGAGATCACCTTGACTTTTGACTCTTGACTCTTGACTTTTAACTTTGCATCGTTAAGTGTCATTTTCGGTAGAATTAGATGCTAGAGAAATTTCCTCCATTTTGGGAAGTTTTTCCAGAGCTAAACGAGAAGATTGATTGCTTCCAGAAAGTCTTTTGAGTAACTTGGGTCGAGGATCATGGAGTAAACAGGTAATTTCATCTCCTGATTGCCATTCTTCCGTCGATTTGACTACTTGCAATTTCTTTTCCCTTTTTACTAACAGAGGTAATAATTCCCCAGAACGGATTAAAGCTTG
The DNA here is from genome assembly GCA_030065615.1 of Xenococcus sp. MO_188.B8. Taxonomy (GTDB): domain Bacteria; phylum Cyanobacteriota; class Cyanobacteriia; order Cyanobacteriales; family Xenococcaceae; genus Xenococcus. The sequence goes on from JASJDR010000099.1 coordinate 8,674, forward strand.
GATTTGAGCTTGTTGGAAAGATAGATCTTCCTCCGTTAACGATGTTGTCCCTAACCTAAATTGTCCGTCTTCCAAATAAGTATTCCAAGTTTTGATCGATAGCTGAGGAATAAATGCTTGATTAACTTTGGGATTAGGATTGGTGTTGCTATTACTAGAATCAGAATCGCTTTTTGGAAAAACTGCTAACACCCTAGGAGGTTGAAACTCTTCCATGGCTCGTTGCGCCAATACCAGATTAATTTCCCCATTTTTGGTTAAAGCAATAAAAGTTCCCATCGATTCAATGCCGATTTTTTCTAAAGTTTCGGCATCTAAACCACTACGCTGTACAACTGGGATCTTCTCAGCTTCAGCTTTTTTACAAGCTTCCTCATTAGTATCAATTAACATCACCGATTCTCCCGCTTCCAGAAATAGCTTGGCGATTAAACGACCTAAATTATTACCACCAATAATTACCGCACCAGTTGCTTCACTTAAAGTAATTTGCAATAAACGAGCTACGAATCCCGCTGTCAAACCCTGACAAAATACGGTCATCATAATAGTGAGGAAGACTAATGCTTTAATGGCATCACCACCTGTGATCCCATTTTCAGTCAATAAAATCGCAAATAGAGAAGCAACCGAAGCCGAAACAATTCCTTTGGGTGCTACCCAAGCGAGAAATATTTTCTGTCGCCAATTCAGCCCACTGTTCCAAGTACAAATTGCGACACTGAGAGGTCGAATCACTAACATTAATACCATTACTGCGATTACACTACCCCAACCAAGGGCAAACACACTGGCAATAGAAAGATCGGCTGCTAATAAAACAAATAATACTGAAACGAATAAAACAGTTAATTGACCCTTAAATCTTTTTAAGAGTCTTTCTTCAGGAAGCCCAGAGGCTTTAACCATAATTCCTGCTGCGACGGTTGCCATTAACCCCGATTCACTGTAAAGAATTTGGGATAAAACAAATAAACCCCATAATCCAGCTAAGACAACTAAATTTTTCAGTTCTTCCGAAAGACGATCTGCATTTTTGAGAAATAACCCGAGTAGCCAACCACCAGTTACACCAACAATAATGCCAATCCCTAATCGTAATAACAAGCCACTAGCGACGGTAATTGCAGCAGCGTCACTATTGAGAATTGCATTCAAAACTACGACAGCTAAGATTGCTCCTACTGGGTCAATTAAAACTCCTTCACCTTCTAGGATAGTAGATACTTGGCGATCTACTCTGACTTGTTTTAACAACGGGCCAATTACTGTCGGGCCTGTAACTACTACCAGAGAAGCATACAAAAACGCGATCGACCAAGGAAATTCTGCTAGCCAGTGAGCAGCCATTCCCCCAGCAACCAGAGTAATTAGAGTACCTAAGGTCACTAAATTACGTAAGCTACCAGAAACCTTGCCTAGTTCTCGTAATTCTAAATTCAATCCTCCTTCAAACAGAATCACTGCCACAGCTAGGGCGACCAGTACTTCTAAACCGATACCTAATTCATTAGGATGGAGTACATCTATACCATCAGCACCAAGTAATATTCCCAGTAAGAGTAAAAAAACGATACTTGGGACTTTAAGATATTCTCCTATTACCTGTGCGCTAATCCCTGCTAGAACAGCGAGCACAATCTGGAGGGTGATTTCAAAAGATTCTTCCATAAAGTATATTTTAGAAGTAAAAGAAAACTTTGGCTGGCAAGTTTTATCCCTTGCAAGAAATTGATTAATTTTTCTATTCTTTAAAAGATCCTTTAAGTTACTAAGAGTAAAGTCCAGTCTATCATAGCGATGTTTTAGTTTTTTTTGTACTAAAAAGTAATTTTAAACTGTTTTGTTTATGTTAAACTAGGACAATTTAAGTAAACTCGGTTATAAAACAAGTTAATATGGTAAGTTGCTATTTCTCACGAATTGAGTTGAAAGCATAATTTATCACTTAAAAATTGAGGATTTTTTCTAACAAAAGAAATTTCAGATACTGGGGAGCAAAAAAGAAGGCTAAATTGTCAGAAAATTCGACAATAGAACCTAAAAATTCAGTCATCAAGAAAAAAATAGGTTTTGTGATTAAAAAAGGAAATGAGGAAACCTTTTATGAACAATTAAAGCAATTGAATAATCAAGTACGAGAAGAATGGTCATCTCAGGGTGATAATCCGCAAGATTTTATTGAAAAACGTCCCAAGATATTAATTATTTTAGACAATGCGAGCTTTCATAAGAAGCAAGAAATTATAGATAAAATAGAATCAGAATTACCCAATATTAGGTTAGAATTTTTACCAGCCTATATTCCAGACTATAATTTAATAGAATTAGTGTGGCACTCAGCAAAAGAATACATTGCTCATCGAGAATTTGAAACCCAATAATGACTTAAAAAAGTAGTTAATAAAATTTAATTAGCGGGTCATGCTAACCTCTATAATACCGCTAAATATGACATAAGAGACGAGGAAACTAAAAGACAAGCGGTGCGGAAATTGCAATTTTAATCTGATCTTATTAGTAAACCATTGATTTACAGAGCTTAAGAAAAGTGTAATCTCTATTAATTTGTTTACGTATAAATACTGAGTAGCAAAGAAGTGGAATTGACAAGTTCAGTGATAATACGGTGGAAAAATCTCCAGATAATTCTGAAAATAGCATTATTGATTTAAACATCATGATAGATGTTTTTTTTGGAGTTGTTATAACAAATCCCACAACGCTTCATAAGGATTCAGGTGAAAGTGACGATACCGCAGTTTCTCTTCTCTTGCTTTGTGACTCAGCTATTAGCTGAGTTTTTTTTTGGAAAATTACCTTAACTAATTTTCATAATTTCAGCTTTAAAGGCTTCAGAAGGTTGGCTCATCAGGCTAAGAGCTGAGATATATTCTACGTTCATCTTCACTAGTAGCTTCAGTTTCTACAATTTTGGCAGTAATTTGAGTTCCATCTTCAAGATTAACAACCCAATCCTCTCCAGGGATTAAGACTGGACAATTTCCTGTTACTTCTTCCCATGTCAGAAAAACTCCATTTAAATAATAGTTAAAGATACAGAAATATCGCTCTTTTTGCAGATTTTTAATAGTCATGACTTTTTGCTCCTCGCTATACAATGATAAAGGATTTATTTTGCTGTCAGCCTTTTACTGTGAATCTAATTCTGAATCGCTACAAATAGTTAACTGCTTTGGTTGGCATTGTTGAAGCTTAATAGTAATGCCCTCATTTTGTTCCTCAACCAAGTCTTCGACGTAACCAGCCTGATAAAGTCTAGCTTCTTGGGGACTAGCAAAAGGACCAAACCAATAAATACAGTAGGGTTTAGCTGTTTTAATTTCTAACCACCATAATAATGGGGGCTGCTTAATCCACGGTGTTCTTCGAGACGAGCTGGGACGAGTTAATTTCTTTAAAAGCATAGCGTTTCTCACTTAAATCAAGTAAAAGGACTCTGAAGTTTGAAGCAGGTTATTTTTAATAACTCTGCTTTAAAACAGCTTGAGAACTGGCCGAAAGCTGATAACTTTTTCTTATTTCATTGATTGATGATAAAAGAGAATCTATTATTAGAATAATATAAAAAAGACATAAAAAAACATTGGTTTTTAAAAATATACAAGTAACTAAATATACTTTAATCTAATTTAATAGTGATCATATTTATATTTTTTTCCCGAAGCAAAAACTACAGTCATGAAACTAACTACATAGCTAAATACATAGAAAAATATATATTTATCAATGAAAAAACTATTGATAGTGATCTTGAAGTAAGTTTTACAACAATAAAGAAATAGGGCGTATCAGGATTGTTTGGTAAATACTTTAAAATTTTTATTAGTGATGAGTTTTCTCCATAGAGAATGAGCAAAAACATGTTTATTTTTGTATTTAACTAAGTATAAAAGTAAAATAATTTTTTTTAGTGATTGATTATTTTTACGTTTTTTTTTGATTATATATATGTGCTTTTCTAGTAATATTTAAAAATTTCAGAATTGCTCTTAGTACGATATTATGAAGCAAGGTAGGGTACAATTGCTTGAATAAAAGTGATTAATTAGCTTTGCAATAATTTATACAGTTATGCTTAAGCTATCTACCTAATCTTTGGAAATCTTCTCCTGTTACCTGATTCGAAATTACTTCGTCAGCTTAGGGCAAAGAAGAATTTTCTTGATCTAAACTTGTTAGGATTTGAGGCAATTGAATCTTTCTAATCCACCAGCTATCTTAAGCGTTGATCTTTTATTTACCTGGCGTTCCAAAATAGCCAAGATAGATTGTAAATGCCGCTTGAGAATCTACAAAATTGCTTTTGATAAATTTGTTGTCATTGTTTCTGAACTTTCTGATAATTTAGGTCGCAGCATTACAGAAGAAGCTTTAACGCTGAGTCATCTAATTTGTCATAAATTTGCTCTCAAACCTACTAAAACTATGTGGCTCGAACATTATTATCCCAAGGGATATCTCGGGAATGAAGAAGTCTATGAGCAACTGGCGTTAATGCAGTGTAATCTTTGGTCCTCAAGGATTAAAAAACAGAATCTCGAAGCCTTATTGGGAGTCAAACTAGAATCATGCTGAACAATTATCATTACTAGAGAATCAAGTCTAAATTTTCAGGAACTTGAACCAGATGTTCAATAGCTAAATGTTCCTCAGTTACTGATTCTAGCGCTTGATATATTTCTTCTTTATTGAGCGAATGAGCTAGGACTTTTCCTTTAATTACTGGTGAATTTTCATCGGTTGCGGTGTAAGCAATTAAAGCCCATTCTCCATCATAATTTTGCTGGATTTCTTCAAAGGTCATAAGATCTGACATCAGTTATTCCTCACTACTAAACATGAATAAGAGTAAAACGGCCTGGCAGCTAATTTACTCCTTAACTGTTGCAAATTTCAAGCTTTTGATGTTAACAACATAATACTTAAAACTCAGCTGTTTTACTCAAAAATTTTTATGATTCATGAATTTTACCTAGATAAATGGACAAAAAAATGTTTATTTTTGGATTTAATTGAGGATAAAAAATTTAAATTAGATTTTTTTGGTTAATTAAAAGGAAGTTTTATAAGATTAAGCACACTATACATTCTGATATTTTCGTTTAATCTGTCCTAGGTTTTCTAGGGCATTTTTATCATTTTATTTACTTATTTATACCAAGTTAAACAAAATCTTCCTCATTCCTTAACGAGAGCGCGCTGGGCACTAAATCTTCAGCTTCAAGAAGAGTGATAATTTTTGTAATCTTTAAATTTCTGGCTTATATTTTTGGTGTATACCTATAAGTTACTAACGAAAATAATTGATGCGGAGGATTTTATGTATCCTGATGCAGGGCAAATTGTTGTAGCCAATCGCAATTCTGGTAACCTGTCAGTGATTGACGCGGAAAACGATAAGTTACTGTTTAACATTCCGCTCCCTCAAGCGGAGGGTGAAGCCGTCCCAGAACCCATGTATGTAACTTATCTTTCGGAAACTAATGAAATAGCGGTGGGAGATCGTGCCAATGACCGACTCGTGTTCTTCAATCTTAGTGATTATAGTGTTAATTCTTTAGTTCCTTTAGGGGAAGGAGTTTTTCATAGCTGGGCTGACCCCAATGAAGAACAACTTTGGGTCACTAATGATGTTGACAATACAGTTAGCGTGGTCGCTCTTGAGGAACAAGAGGTGATCGCCACTATTCCACTGGCAGAAGATTTAGTGGCCGCTGGGGGGAAGGTTCACGATGTGCTTCTCGATCCAGTTACCGATTTCGCCTATGTTTCTGTTCTAGGGGTAGAAGGCGACACTGATGTAGTTGTCAAGTACAGTAGGCATACCTTTCAAGAAGTAGACCGAGCATTGGTGGGAGACGATCCTCACTTGGCTGCTACAGCTTCCAATGACCTCCTCTACGTTCCTACCCAAGGAAGTAATCAAGTCAGTATCCTTGATCGAGCAACTCTAGATTTAGTTAAAGAGATATCTATACCTGGTGCCCATGGGGCAGGAATGCCAATTGATCGCAAGAACTTTGACGTTTTCTACACCACCAATTTGCCGGGAGAAGGGACAGATGCACTCTATGCAATTGACACGAAAACAAATAAATTACTCGGTGAACCAGTAGATGCTCCCTTTCCTGTGCCTCATAACATCGCACTCTCGGCAGAAGGAGATAAATTATTTGTAACCCATTCTGGCAGTAACAATCAGGTTAGTATCTACACTCTGAATGAGGAGAAATTACCGGAGCTATCGGGATCAGTTACAGTAGGGAATAATCCTTTTGGTTTGGCAGCAGTTATACCCATGAGCTACGAACCATTTTGATTCTGATATTTGATGAATTAGGCAATTAATTACTGCTTCGGCTACATTACTCTCTAAGCCCAGTTTCCCGGCAATAGAAATAGTTCTCATGCCAATTTAAATAAAAGAATACAACAGATAATGAAGGGGTTTAGCAGTGCTAAACCCCTTCCTAATAAAGCCCTACCTTAATTTTATGTGTCGCAAACATTATTGAATTTGGTCTCAGTAACAAAAACCTGGGCGATCGCGCTTATCGCTATCGAGGCGGCTTAGAGAACCCTTAGCTTATGCTTATTATATATACTTAAATTAAATAAAAATATTGATATTTGCCGATGCTCATTAGAATTGAGCTTCTAGGATTGTTGCGATCGCTAATTTTTTTCAAGGATTACATAATATTAAGTATTGGCACTCAAGCGTGCCAGTTTATTCTTCTTGCTGCTGAATAAACGTCAATTCGATGATTTGTCTTTTGAGTTAAAGGCTAAATGATACCATAATTTTAGGACAAATTTATCTGTCCTAGCTGGACGCTTCGTTCACTATCATGAGGGCGCTTATCTTGCCTGTCCCATTCTTAGTAGAGAGGAGTTTTCTCCCATCACATCAGGTAATAATTATCAAATGACTGATTCATCAGATAAAGAGACGGTTTTAGCCACTAATGAAGCATTTTACCGTGCCTTCTCTAATAGGGATCTTAGGTCAATGACTCTTCTTTGGTGGCAAGGCTCAACTAGTTTATGCATTCACCCAGGCGGTCGAGTTCTTGCGGGATGGGAGGCGATTCGGGCCTCTTGGGAATCTATCTTTAGGAATACTAATTCTTTAGAAATAGATATAGAAATTATCAAGGTAGAAATTGACCAAGCTCTCGCCTATGTGCTTGTCCGAGAAATTGTTTTGCAGTCAAGCCGAGGCAGAAAAGTAAAAGCACCATCGATAGCAACTAATATTTTCCAAAAGATGGCACAAAAATGGTACTTGGTTCACCATCATGGCAGTCCCATTATGCGCTAGTTAACGGTCTTGCTGAATAAATCAGAGTTGTTTGTTAATAGGGGGTTCAAGCTTTTATCTCCTATTCCAGGTGTCAGATTTTTAATAGATTGACGTAATTTTCTTGACACTTCTCAGAATAATCTATACTGATGTATTCAGGTAGTAGGGGTCATTAATCATTACAATAGTAGATCTAAGCGTTATACAACTAGATGAAATCAACTTTTGAATTAAATCTGCAACAATTATTTCCTTTTGAATTAGACGAATTTCAACATCAAGCGATCGCTGCTTTAAATGCTGATAAATCCGTGGTAGTCTGTGCCCCTACAGGCTCGGGGAAAACTTTAATTGGAGAATATGCTATTTATCGGGCTTTGGCTAGGGGCAAAAGAGTTTTTTACACTACACCATTAAAAGCTCTTTCTAATCAAAAGTTCCGAGATTTCCAAAGTCAATTTGGAACTGATAATGGCAAAAGCGTGGGCTTGATCACAGGAGATATAATTATCAACGCCAATGCCGAGATCATTGTCATGACCACCGAGATTTTTCGGAATATGCTCTACGAAACCCCCATTGGACAAGTGGGAACATCTCTAGAGAATTTAGATGCAGTGATCTTAGATGAATGTCACTATCTAGGGAATCGCGGTCGAGGTACTGTCTGGGAAGAATGTATTATTTATGCTCCACCGCAAATTCAATTAGTGGCATTATCTGCTACGGTGGGTAATCCGGAAGAATTTACTGACTGGATAGTGCAAGTTAGAAATGCCAATGGTGAGCGCAAATATGATTGTCAATTAGTTAATTCTGATTATCGTCCTGTGCCTTTGAGATACTTTTTTTGCGATCGCAATCAGATGTATCCCTTACTAGATAGTAAACAGACGAAGCTTAATCCCAAATTAAAATCCCTAATTCCCAAACGAGGTAGCAAAAGGAAAAGACTCAAACTTAAAGAATGTCCCAGTACCTTTAAAGTTTTACAAGAACTAAAAGCTAAAGATATGCTTCCGGCGATCTATATTATCTTTAGTCGGCGGGGATGCGATCGCGCTGTGGAACAATTAGACAATATTAGTCTGGTTAATGCCCAAGAATCTCAAGCAATTGAAGGTTTCTTATTACATTTTTTCCTTGATGAAAATGAGACCTTACAACAAGCCTTATTAGATAATTTTGCCCCAGATAACCCCGAACTTCATAATTTAATCCGGGAATATTTAGCAGCGAATCCCAACGCCGAGATCAATATTTCAAGTTATCTTACAGCCAATCCCAATCAGAAATATTTATTGTGGGAATTTCTAACCACCCAATCGCAAATTATTAAAATTGAACAAGTCGAACCTCTTTTGCGGGGTATTGCCTCCCACCATGCAGGATTATTACCCGCCTGGAAAGAGCTAGTGGAAAGATTATTTGAACTGGGATTAGTCAAAATTGTTTTTGCCACTGCAACTTTGGCAGCAGGAATTAATATGCCTGCTCGCACGACAGTTATTTCTGCCCTTTCCAAGCGTACCGATGCGGGACATGGCATGTTAACGCCGTCAGAATTTTTGCAAATCGCCGGACGTGCTGGGCGTCGAGGCAAAGATCCTGTTGGTCATGTGGTGACTCTGCAAACTCCCTTTGAAGGCGCACCAGAGGCTGTTTATCTGGCAACTTCTGACCCAGAGCCTTTGATGAGTCGCTTTACTCCTTCCTATGGTATGGTGCTGAATCTGTTGCAGAAACATGGCTTGGACGAAGTTAAAGAATTACTAGCCAAAAGTTTCGCCGAATATTTAGCGAAAAAGAAACTAGCTCCCGAACAACAAGCGATCGCTGAAATTACGACCCAAATGGCAAAACTCGATGTCGAATTAGCCATGATTTCCCAAAGCGATTTCGCCAGTTATCAAAAAATCAAAGAACGACTTCACGAAGAAAATCGACTATTAGATACCCTTAAACAACAAGCAGAAGCTGCGAGAAAAAAAGCTATTAAACCTTTAATTACTCTTTTATCTCCTGGCAAAATTGTCGGGCTAAAGGGTAAGCATATTCGAGTATCATCCCCCCTGGCTGCGGTGCTTGTAACCAAAGTACCAGGTTCAGGACAGGCCGATAATCTAGTTTGTTTAGGTATAGATAATAATTGGTACGTAGCAGCAAATGCTGATATCACTGAGATTAATGAAGGAGAAGTGCCGACTCAAGAGCTAGAATCGGTTTTGTTACCCCATCTAGAAAACCCTCGTCTCGGAAAATTACAACCAGGAGGAGAAACCAGTGCCATTGTTGCCCATAACCTGAGTAACTATATTATTCCCCCAGTTCCTGCTAAAGAAGTCATTGAGCAACAACAAAAAATGGATCTGATCCAAGAAGAATTAGATGCTCACTCTCTTAATAAATACAGTAATCTCAGTCAATTACTCAAAAAACAACAAAAACGAGATTTCCTGCGTAATAAGCTCCATAAAAGTCAATCTAAATATCAAAAACACAAATTAAATCAATCTTATTACTGGGAAGAATTTCTCAATCTGATTAAAGTATTGCAAGAATTTTCTGCCCTAGAAGAATATACTCCCACATCTCTAGGTCAAGCTGCGGCGACCATCAGAGGTGATAATGAACTGTGGCTCGCGATGGCATTTATGTCAGGAGAACTAGATAACCTAGCGCCCCATCATTTAGCTGCTGCGGTATCAGCTTTAGTTACCGAAACTCCTCGGGGAGATGTTTGGTGTGAATATGTGGCGGCTCCGGAAGTTTTAGAAGCTTTGGGTATTCAACGCCGTCAACCAGGTACAGAAGTTACCACTTCAGTTTTGCGCGAAATACGCCCCCATCTGTTCCAAGTACAACATCGTTATGGTGTTGGTTGTCCAATTTGGCGGGAATATGAATTAGTGGGATTAGCAGAAAATTGGGCTTTAGATGTGGAATGGAATGAACTTTGTGATAATACCAATCTTGCAGAAGGGGACATCGTGAGAATGCTGCGACGGACGATTGATGTGCTGTTGCAAATTCCGCAAATTCCTTATATTTCTAGTGTTTTAGTCAATAATGCTAGGGATGCCGTATCTGCTATGAAACGTTTTCCGATTTGACACTCCGCTACCATCTGGAAGCGGATTCTTGCTTCATCCCGACGTATCTAGGCAAGAACACCATTGGTGAAGACATGCCCCCGAAATTGGTCGATCCACAAGCTTGGCGCTAGTTTTACAACTAACCTGTTTGGGTCAGCCCGACCCTACAGTGAAGAAAAACTTCCTCGATGGGGTCGCTCGTCTAACTTCGCGGTTCAAAAATTTTACCTTAGTAAACACTTCTACTAAGAACCCTATATTTTTGGTTGTCGAGGTACTGATATGAACTTGGTTTTCGTCCATTGAAAGCATTGTACCATGATGGGTGACTCACTTATATCCCCGTCCTAAACGACGGGGTTTTACGTTCGGCTTGATAAGTTCGCTTTGCCATTAGCCATAAGCTATCTAAATTTTTACAGCATTTAGACCTGTCTTGAAAATAGAGGCTAGAACAAGGTAAATTCATAGACTGTTCTATTTTCATCCCTGGGTTGTGAACGGATAGTTCATGGCATCTCTTGCATAACGAGGAGCAAGTCAATTATGTAATAGGTACAAATACTAGAAAAAAACAGCTTAGAAAATCTCATAGCTGTCTGTCCTAAATTATAGTCATTCTAAATAGGAAGTATAGATTCTGACCGCGGAATGCGGTCAGCGCAGCGGGCAGACCCCGCGTCGGCGAAAGACGTTTACCCAGCTCCGTGTTCTGGGCAAACGCCAGTTCCTACAACGGGGGGAACCCCCGCAACGGACTGGCTTGGGAATGCTGCCCAAGACAGGCTCCGTCGTCTCTTGGTGCGCGTTCCCTCCAAAAAAAATCACCAAAACTACAGGCTTCAAACTAGACGTGGTTTAATCTAGCTGTTCTTCTCCTAAATCGCTAAGAGCTGGGCCATTTCCTTCAGGAGAGATCCCCAAGAACCAAGTTGGCATACTGTAGAATTTCACTCCAATGATATAGAAGCTAGTAAATACTAGACCTAGAAGCATTCCAGAGATCGCGCCTTCGCGATTAGTACGGCGGTCAAAAATTCCCAAAAGAATAACTGGGAAAAAACTAGCAGCAGCTAACCCGAAGGCAAAAGCCACAACTTGGGCTACAAAACCTGGGGGATTAATTCCAACATAACCAGCGATCGCGATCGCCAAGACTACCATAATTCGTCCGACCATGACCCTCTGTTTTTCTGAGGCTTGGGGATTAATAATGCGATAGTAAACATCATGGGCGATCGAACTGGAAATTACGAGCAATAAACCCGAAGCAGTAGATAAAGCTGCGGCTAATCCCCCTGCGGCAACTAGGGCAATTACCCAAGGAGCCAGTTTGGCTACTTCAGGCGTGGAAAGCACAATAATATCGCGATCAATAGTAATCTCACTAGTTACTTTATCTGGGGTTAATTCAATTCTGCCGTTATTATTTTTATCTTCAAAACCTAGTAAACCCGTATTTGACCATTTGGTTGCCCAGTCTAACTCTTGTACTTGCGCAATAGTTTTATCATGCAAACTGTCAATGAGGTTGTAACGAGCAAATGCAGATATGGCAGGAGCTGTTGTATAGAGAATTGCAATAAAAAGTAATGCCCAACCCGCCGAATAGCGAGCAGCACGAGCCGAAGGCACAGTATAAAAGCGCACGATCACATGGGGTAAACCCGCTGTCCCTACCATTAGGGCAATGGTGATAAACAGCACGTCCAGCATCGATTTATTGACAAAAGGTTGAGTATATTCGGCAAAGCCTAAATCTAGTTGAACTTGATTTAACTTTTCTACCAGATCACTAAAACTAAAAGCTAATTGAGGAATGGGATTCCCTGTTAAAATAAACGCGATCGCTATAGCAGGAATTAAATAGGCAATAATCAAGACAGTATATTGGGCTACTTGGGTCCAGGTAATCCCTTTCATGCCGCCTAAAACAGCAAAAAAAGCCACAATGATCATTCCTATAATGACCCCAGTATTAATATCTACCTGGAGAAAGCGACTAAAGACAATGCCCACACCGCGCATTTGCCCCGCCACATAGGTCAGAGAAACAAAAATTGCCGCCACTACGGCAACTAATCTGGCCCAAACTGAATAATAGCGATCGCCGACAAAATCTGGTACCGTATATTTGCCAAACTTCCGTAAATAAGGAGCGAGCAACAAAGCCAGCAGCACAAAGCCGCCGGTCCAACCCATCAAATAAATCGAGCCATCGTAACCCAAAAAGGAAATGAGCCCCGCCATCGAAATAAAAGAAGCCGCCGACATCCAATCAGCAGCGGTTGCGGCACCATTAGCAATTGCGGGAACCCCGCGATCTGCTACAAAAAATCCTTTACTATCGCGAACCCGGGATCTCCATCCAATATAGAGATAAACGATAAAAGAAATTAGGACAAAAATTGTTGTCCAAGCTTCTACTGTCATCATATTTTTGTTAAATAATATTTTACTAATTACTATTTTTTGCGATATCTGTGATCGAGCTTGTCCATTCTAATTGCATAGAAAAAAATTAGAATAACGAAGATAAATATTGAACCTTGCTGCGCCATCCAAAAACCGAAAGGGACATTTCCCAGAGTTAGGTTATTTAATAATGGAACCAACAGGATGCTGCAACCCAGGGAGACTAGCATCCAAATAATTAATAAATTGCGAATTAGCCTCACATTGGAACGCCAGTATCTTTGCTCTCTTTCTTGGTCTTCTCTGGTTGTGGATGGGAGATTTTCTTCATGAGGAAAATCCTCTGCTGGAATTGACATACAAAAGCCCTAATTTTTACAACTTAAGGCTAGAGTCTACAAGGAATTGGCAATTTCCCGCAATTTTTGTAAATTTTTGTATTGGGCTTTTCTTAAAGATTTCCACTCCCATTTCCTGAAATGAAAAAAATTTTCCGACTGCTACGAAAAATACCCCTACGGCAGCAATGAGAATGGCGATTAAAATCCAAATATTGTAGTAAAAATAAGCATAATACCCATGATTATATAAAGCGCTCTTGTACTCAGTTGAGATCGCTCCAATTTCTCCCTAGTTCTTCCCGATTCTCTTTTTTAATAAAGACAAGTTAACAGAACAGAAGAACAAACCATGAAATTTAGAGCAAAAAAGCTAATGGTCAAAAACCTCCCCCATCCCGGCACAGCAGGTTCACTCATTCAACTTACTCTACTTCCCATTAGTTTAAGACCCTGTGCATATTTCAAGATTTAAGACCTATTAGAAATCAACGAGAAAACTCACCTAGTATTTACCAGAGATCATAGAACAATGAAATTACGTTTTCTAAGTCAAACCTACTCTAGTTCTGATAAGCGAATTAAAACCAACACTGCAGAACACAAGGCTCGTTTCTTGGGGCAGAGTTATACTCCTTATCGTCCTGTTCAACCCTTTAACTCAAAATTAGGTCTCAGAAAATATCGCGGGATTGCCTACGGTGCTTAGAAAAGAGAATTGCTATTACTGAAAAAATATCCAAAGCATGATCTTGCACTATCTGCTCAGTGCACTTCCATTGAATAGGGAGCAACCAAACAATGTCCAAAGCTCACCAAAACCAACCTCAGTCTCAACTAGAGTCTCATCACTCGGATTGGGAATCGCTACAACTCTGGTCAACTAATGATAGTAGTAGTAAATTGACTTCTCTAATAGAAAGAGAAGCTCTTCCGACTAATGTTCGGGAACCAGAAAACAGCTCGTCAACCAAGCCATTGTTGTTTCTAACTTTAGGATTGACACTTTGTTTAATTTTATATGGTTTAGGTTTGATTACATTAAGTAACAATATCCATTCACTTACTCAGCAAGTAGTCACGGAATGGGTTCGTCACTATAGAAGATGATCATTAAACTATGATCATTCCTGACCCAACTGAAAATTTTTTACTCATCGCAATAACTGTAATGCTTAGGTCAATGGCGATCGCTTTTTTCTGTGATAGCGATCGCCTTAACTTAAAGTATGAGGTGTAGTCAACAGCTTAGAGTTAAACTAAACCAATTGTGGCTTCTCTTACTAAATGGGATTTTACTTTCGATGCCTTATCTGTCTCAGGTATTTCTAAATTGATCCCAGACGGTTTTAGGCAAGTTTCTGCTCGGGGAATAGTGACTTTAACCCAATAGATAAATATCCTTAAAAAGGGCCAACCTTATACTATTGAATCAACTTAATTTCTATTTAATGACAATTACGCCCTAAAAAATAATCTAGACTATCAGATTTTTTACTTTTTATTTCTATTGTAAGAATAGCAAAAAACATTTACCAAAAAGTTATAACAACCATGAAAGAGATATATTTAAGTCCTAACTTTTAGTATCATTGCTCTTATGGGTACTCCTGCTCAAGTAAATGCTCAAATAAATACTGAAGCTCCCCAAGATACTCTTGAGCTACAAGAATAATCTTCTGTAGTAAGGAAAATATACTAGCGACGCGGAGGGCAATCCCATTGTTTCTGAAGATGAGACTGCTGAAGTCCCCACTCAGAAAGAATCTGCCGAAGTTGTTTAGTCTAAAGCAGAGACCGCACCTGCACAATAAAGATCTTTATTAATTAGTTGTAAATTGTCTCAGAAATTAGTTTTTGTTTGGATCTAAGTATTGTTTGACAGCGAGAGTGGCCGAAGGTTTCTCGGATTACACAATCGCTGTTTTAAGATGTCTTCCCTGAGAGGAAGGCATTTTTATTGCAAAAAAAACTGTAGTGTCTACGAAATAATGGAGGTTAAGTAAAAACGAAACTTGTATCAACTAAAGTAAGAGATTGTTACTCAAAATGAGGTCTCCCCAGAAGTTTATACACCCCACCTCGTTGTAGTAACTGACGTTTGTCTTAAACTAAGCGAAATAAATGTTTGTCGGCGGTGGGAGAAGGGGGGCTTTTGTTAATTAATTAGTTAATATTTCTAGTCAATCGTATTTGTGTTGAAGTTCCCTTAGTAGTTGTCCAAAAATAACTTCGGCTTTTTCTGATCTGAAGCAGGGAACGCTGACCAAGAGAGGGGGAGAAGAGAAATCCTGGATTTAATAGTGGACGACTTCTTAGGACCCTCGTCATCACGGTAGTTTTCTGCTTAGACAATAACCTATAGAGCGTTCGAATTGCCAGGCCACTCAAATTTTAGATCTAAAATCTCAACAGGATTTAGTATGAATGATAAATTACGCAATAAAATTTAGTAAATAAAAAAATTAGTTAAGGTATTTTTCTGCTAGAGTTATTAAATGTTTTAGTATTGCATTAATAGACAGTTTTCATCGTAGATAGTTATAGATAATTAATTGCCATTAGTTATTTATACCTATTGAACTCAATTAGATTTTTAGCAAATTGTGATTTGAGACACTGGCAAGAAATTATGGAACTTGAATAATAGTAGAAAATACACAGAGGTTTCTATTTTATTTAAGTTAGATGCAAAATAGCTAAGTTATTTTATTGAATCAGTATCTGCAAAATTTAAGATTGAAGGAAGTTGATCATGTTAAAAAACTCGATTTATAAAAATTTTACTCAATTTTTAAAAGAAGAATTAGCTATGCCGGCAGATGCTTTAGAAATCGCCCAAAAAGCAATTGAAGAAAATCCTGGCCCAATTCCCATGATTTTGTGGCAATATGGCTTAGTAAATTTAGAAGAATTAGACCGTATCTATGATTGGCTTGAAACAGTATGAATCAGCAGACAATTTTTTTTTAATTTAAGTCTTATTAAGTTTTTAGAGAAATTTGCCAGATATCATTAGTTTGTAACTTATATTAATACGACTTTTTAGTAAGGCTAGCACCAATATACCTGAATTATGGCAATTTGGCTTTAGAAGTACTGATTGAACTAAGCTCTGCCTTTAGTTTTTGTTCCCAATTGAAAGAGTTAAAAAACTTTCATAATTGTGTATTGCCAATTCAACAGCTTTCTCTGGATTTTTTTCAAGATATACTGCGAGCGGGTTAAAACTGGACTTTTGATAAAAGGCTAAGATTTAAACTAGACAAAGCTTTTGCTATTTTTTTAAAGAAAGCGACGGGAATTCCCATTCCCTTCAGGGAATAGGGATGAAAGTCGCGTGAGTCGAGAGGTTCGATGCCGACGGTCGCTCAAATC
>JASJDR010000342.1 GCA_030065615.1 Xenococcus sp. MO_188.B8
GCTGCGCGGAAGTCACCCACCCCTAACCCCTCCGAGGAGGGGAAGTCAAAAGTCAAAAGTCAAAAGTTTTTCATAGTAAGGGTTTCAAGCTTTTCCAATGGTTGTTGTATTTACGCCAACGTCCACTAGGTTCAATTGAAGAGCCAAAGAAGGATAACCCCCAGCTAACTTCATCAACACCGACATTATTATCTTGGGATCTTGGGTTGCCAGTAAGGCAGCGCGATCGCAAATTATCACCAACTATCATCAACTTTTGCTCGATTAAACGGTAGTATTACTGAGGAAAATAGGGGGATTACAAATTAAATTTCTGAGAAATTACTATGGTAGAAATTAGCGACTATAAGTTATCTTCGGACGCATAAAGAGTTTAGGTATAAGTAGGTAAACAAATTTATTTTTATATTTTCCAAATCTAATAATATGCACAATTAATTTTGCTTAGGTACTCATCCATGTCCAGTAATCTCAGCATTGAGCGAGGAATAGAAAAATTTTCTTTTATCTATACCCTAACTGTCTATTGTCCTGGCAATAGCAATCCTACAGAAAACTATCAACCTCGCCAAGATTCCCCAAAAACTATTAGTCAGGATTATGCCTCAGACTCTTATTGGGAGAAGTCTGTGCCTTCATCTGATTCCCCATCATCACAGCAATCCTCAGCCTTATCGAAGACTGATAGTCCTGATACTGCATCTTTAGCTGTTTCCCATCCCACCACTATCCTTAATGATTGGTATGGCTTAAAAACAGATGACAACTACAAACTAGATTTATCATCTCTCAATGCACTTCCTGAATCTGATATTGAGGATAATTCTTCTGGCAAAAAAATTGCTCTAGACAAATTATTTTTAATTGCTTCAGGTGGCTATCTAATATTTGTTTCATGGTGGCTATTTGCTCAGATAACAGGAAGAAATATTATCCCTTTTTTAGTATCCAATAACGAAACTATTTCTAAGGCAGATGCTGAATTTCTTGACTATATGCAGCGAGCACTTGACAACATAGATCGCCAAGTAATTGCGCAAGCAAAAACCTCGGCTAAAGAGGAAGAGAATCCTACTGTAGTTTATGTTCCCGTATATAACCAGCCCCAGACAAATCCTTTTGCTAGCTACAATCATCAACCTTTAGCACCGACGATTCCTCTGCCTCCATCTCCACCTTCTGAATTCACGGCTCTTGAACCCCCAGCCAAAATGCCTTTACTGCCAGCTCCTTCTGAATCAACTAATCTAAAAATTGCTGAAATTCCCCAAACTGCGGACAATAAAGTAGCAACCGCGATCGCTACTCCGGAAATTAATAGCACTTTGGTGGGTTTAATCGAATTAGGAGAAGCTTCTGCTGCGTTATTCAAAATTGACGGTATTACCCAAAGAATTTGGTTAGGAGAAAATATTGAAAATACTGGTTGGGTATTAGAGTCGGTAACTAAAGAGAAAGCTACAGTCACTTATCAGGGACAATCCCGAATTTTAAGTATTGGAGAAAGCTTGTGATTAATCCTAATTTTGAGCTAAACCAGCAAATAATTTTCTCCAGTTAGTATTTCCTGAGCGATCTTCTTCCTTGACTTCAAAAGTCTTATTGACGGCTTCGGGTAATTGCATTGCTTGAATAGACAATTCAGCGATCGCGTTTCGACTCACTTGACCTTTTAGATTATCTCCTTGTTCGGCGTATAAGATTTTATCTCCTGGGTTTTCAGTTAAGGCGCAGGGACGAATGATTGTATAATTTAAACCACTAGTTTGAATAACTTCTTCTCCCCGCAATTTCCAAGTTAAGATACCGCCTAATTGATCGTTCATGCGGACAGCGGGGGGTTCTTCTTCTAAGTTAATACCAGGGCGCTGGGGACGAGTTACCCCAGCAGAACTAATTAAGATAAACTGGGATTTCGGCTGAGTGCTATAGGCTTTGATATATTCGATTTCGATGCCAAATGATCCTGCTTCAAATTTGGGATTTAATCCGCCGTCATATTCAAATTTACTGAGCATCAGCTGCATCGAATAAATTTTACTAGAATCTAGTTGCTCTGCATCGGCAACAGTTTTAGCCCGAAAAACGGGAATTAAATCTTTGAAGGGAATACGGATCGTAGTAGGAAAATTGTAGATCGTATCGAAAGAGTAGCAATAACCAATACCGTCCCATTTTCCTTCACAGCGAGTGATAAATTTATAACGCTTGCCGTCTCCTTTAACTTTCAGTTCAATCCCTTCAAAGCCCGATAAATCTATAGGAGGTTGAAAGTTACGAGTCCGCACCGAAGCAAAACCACCATTATTGTCTGTAGAAACAATTCCTGAGAAGATAGCTTTATTGTTAGCTAGAAGAATATTACTTTGACTAACTCCTCCCATCACAACATCATCTAATGCGCCCCAGGTTTCTTTGATGTCGGCAGTGGGATTAGTAAAATCAAATAGTATTTTATCGCTAACAGGTTGAATATGTTGCGCAACTAGCTGCATTAAGTTTTTCATCCCTTGATATTCTACTTGTTCGGGACTATCAACAACTTCGGGAAGATAAAATTTAATTCCCTGATAATATTTTTCTCTGGTGGGAGTGTCTCCTTCTACTGGCTGTACTTTCGTTCCGCTGCAACATATCACGGCGGAAACTCCTGACATCATCTCTGGTTTGAGAGTTTGGGGAATAGTCAGATCTGCTTCAAAAAGGTTTACCCCGTCGCCGAGGATTTGCTTGCCTCTTGCCGCATCCCTAACTAAAGCAATAACTTCATAGTTTTGCTCTAAAAGGCGTTTAACTACTCTTTTACCAACGCCACCTGTGGCGCCTACTACCAAAATTTTCATTTTTGTCGATTTATGCTGATTTTTTTGCGATATCTTCCGAGAAAATAAACCTTGCCAATAATTAACTACAGGAATTATCTCAAAATAGGTTAAAGTTTGCCAAAATCTCCCTAAATCCCAACGGGAGCGTTTATTCTTCGTCACTGTTCTTACTGTTTATCTGTCAATTAATAACCTTTTGCTCTACTCAGGTACTTTAACAAGATTCTGAAAACAAAACTTAAGAAAGTAGCAATTAATTTATTTCTATCGTTGTAAAAGTCCCTCGGAGTTAAACCATTGCTGCTCCAAAGCAGATAAGTAGTTGGTGAGATCACGACGAATGTGCCAGCATTTACTGCGCTCACTAGAACGGCGTAACGCCGCCAGGGCAGTACGAAAATTATCGAGCTCAACGGTAGCAAAAGACTCGACTCAATCAGTATCTATTGGCAAAGCAAATAGTATGGCAACAGCAGAACCCTCGCGACGAATAAAAGATTGAGTATTCTTGCGACCAGTAATGTGACGACGAGATTTTTTGACTTGCCCAATGAAAATTTCTAAATCGTTAATTTGAACTAATTTCTGATAGAGTTTCACTCCAGGAAACTCTAATGGATATTTGTCTCGGTTTCGCGTCACGGTACGAATTGCCAAGCAATAATCAAGGACTATTTGAGCTTCTGAAGTCTTGTGACTTTGTTGCGCTGCCGCCTCTATCGGGCGAATTTACCGAATGTAATCTTACAAAATGTAATTACAATAAATTGTAACAATTATGCTTATTTTCCCTCAATAGTATTATAATTGAATGGAAAAGAATAGAATCGAAATTAAAATCTGTTTTGTAGTAATCATGTTTTCTAAAGTATAGCTTTTGTCGATTTAGCTAGAAGTAGTGTCGGTTGCTACCCGAATTTGATGTTGGAAATACATCTTACAAAGCATAAACCTTAGAAGACATCAGCAAAATGATTAAATAAGAAATTTCAACACTTTATTGAAGAGTTGCGACATGTGCCTTTTCAGAGTTGTTTTGTTAGTTTGTATGATACTTATACGGTAAGACTTTAAGGTTGATAGAAATTCTTTCAAAAAAGAGAGTCCAAAGAGTAAATAAAAAATATTGCTTACTTGATAGCTGTAATTTTTACCAATAAGCATTTCAAGTTTGAGTCGCAATCTTTTGTTAATCAAAGAGGGGCTCTTTTCAGGTTAAGTGACGAGAAACTGTTTGTAAATGATCTTTGTAATGCTCAAAAAGCTTAGACAAAAAAGTTGCTAAGGGAAAATAGTCTTGAAGCATAGCTTCTTAAAATATCTGAAAAATATACCCAAATAATTAGCTCTAATCAGCCTAATAATTGTTTCCAAACAGTTTCTTAATGTTTACAGTTAGGAAATTTTGAGGTGATTTTTATGTTCACTCCTGGGAATGATTCTGTATTGGTTAATCAATCCATAGAAGGACTGACTATACAAGCTTTAGCGGGCGATGATACGCTGAGTATCATCGGATCTGGTAGCAAGAATAATCTTATCTATGGTGAAGTTAAAGATCAACTAAGCGATGTAGAAGCAGATGACGACAGGCTAATAGTTTTAGGTAGTGACAATCGTAATAATATTATTGTCGGTGACGCTCAAAAACTAGTTAACAATGCGATGGGTGGAGATGATCTGTTATTTATAACAGGAAATAACAGTGACAATAATAAAATTTATGGTGACGCAGAAATCAGATTATCAAGCTCATCTGGTGGTAATGATTTTCTTATCGTCTTTGGTAATGACAGTGAAGATAATCTGATCTATGGAGATGCTCCCCTACTAGAAAATGGTTCATTTGGCGGAGATGATCTTCTCCAAGTCTTTGGAGACAATAACAGCAATAATATCGTCTCTGGTGATGGGGTTCTTAGCAATTCCGAAGGTGGCAACGATACTATAATTGTTAAAGGACATAGTAATAATCACAATACTATTTACGGTGAAGGAGAGAAAATAGATAATTCAATCGCCGGCAATGATCGCATTACAATTTATGGCGACGGGAATATTGTTTACGGTGATGCTGTTAAAATGATAGGCCATTCCGAAGCAGGCGATGATACCTTAAGTGGCTCTGGTGGAGTCAACATCTTTTATGGTGATGCTTTAGAAATGGGGACAGCTCAAGGCGGTAATGACACATTCGTTTTGACTGCGGGATTTACTGATAACAACGGAGATGGTCATGACGACGAATATAACATCTTCAAAGACTTTGTTTCAGGACAAGACAGGATTGCTCTCGAAGATCTGAAATTCGAAGATCTGAGCTTTGGAGTCGATGGCGATACTACCATTGTGTCCATTGTTAACACTCAAGATGTTCTAGCTCGGTTTGAAAACACAGTTAAAGATGACATGACTATCTTGACAGATTCTGACTTTATTTAATATTTCTAGCGCTAGTAAAACTAAAACAAAAAGATAATTGATTCCCCAAGTCCCCAAGTCCCCACGGATTTTTTAGCTTACCCCTTCGGTGGTGTCACAATTAAGTTCTTCCCATACTCATCTTTTCCTTTTAGCAACAAGCAAGGTGGAGATATAGATTTCCAGAGTATGGGAAACTCATAGGTAATCGGAATCTGAATTTTTTCACTAGGGGGAGAATATTGGAAAATCACGGCAGTTCGCTCCAGGGATGAAGAGTTTTTTGCCGAGTGCCACAAGCTGCCAACAAAAATAAAAAACTCACCTGGTTTGATATCTATTGAAAGCATTTTACATTGAGAATCTAGTGCTTGAGCTGCTTCAAGTACAGCATAGTCATCAGTAAGATTTAGCCCAAAATTATTCTCCAATTCCTGCGGATAGTTTGGCAGATTATGAGATCTAGTAATGACTCGACTGTTGTGATTTAGATTGGCGATCGCAAAAAACTCAACTAATCATGCAGGAACCTCCTTATTTTGCTTCGCAAATAAACGCGAAAAGACTTCGTCGGCTGATTGACCTTGTTGAAGTTGGTCATGAG
>JASJDR010000012.1 GCA_030065615.1 Xenococcus sp. MO_188.B8
CTCTAAAAAACTTTTGACTTTTGACGAGCGACCCTGCTGCTTCGTAAGCAGCTAAGGAACGCGCGAGTTTGACTTTTGATATGCGGAGCGGTATCCTTTAGGGCTTTTGACTTCCGCGCAGCGGTACTAGTTACTAATCCCTGATGAATGTTAAATAACCTAATAGCTTATGGTTATAGTTAAGAGCTAATCAACATCATAGACCTGTCTTGAAAATAGAGGCTAGAACAACGTAGCCTAAACAATTTTGCCTAGATACTTATGTTTTGTGTTTTGCTAATTGATAGTTGATAATCAGCACCCATTACATATTACCTAATTGTCCATGACTAACCATCCAACTATTGATTCTCTCTTGGAACCCTTTCAACGTTTCGGAGTAAATTTGGGTTTAGCAAGAATCAAAAAACTCTTAGTAGACTTAGATAATCCTCAAAATAAAGTACCAATAATTCATGTTGCAGGAACCAATGGGAAAGGTTCAGTTTGTGCCTACTTGTCGGCAATTATGACTGAGGCTGGTTATCGAGTCGGACGCTATACTTCTCCTCATCTAGTAGATTGGACAGAAAGGATTTATTTAAACGAACAACCGATTGAACAATCTTTGTTAATTGATGTTTTGCAACTAGTGATTGCTAAAGCATCGCTGGCAGAAGAAACTCCTACCCAGTTTGAAATTATTACGGCTGCTGCTTGGCTATATTTTGCCCAATCTCAGGTGGATCTAGCTGTTATGGAAGTGGGTTTGGGAGGCAGATTGGATGCGACCAATGTTTGCGATCGCCCTATAATAAGTGTTATTACCTCTATCAGCCGAGAACATTGGCAACGTCTGGGGCCAACTTTAGCAGATATTACGAGAGAAAAAGCAGGAGTATTGAAAGCTAATTGTCCTGCGGTGATCGGTCAATTACCGACCGAAGCGATTACCGTAATTGAACAAAAAATTGAAGAGTTAAATTGTCCTACTGTTTGGATAGATGCAGCGACTGAATTGGGAGCAAGAGAGCAGGGGGAACAAGGGAGCAGAGGAAGATGGGTGAAATATGGGGAGGTGGAGTATCCTTTGCCGTTACCGGGAGATATCCAGTTACATAATTCGGCGATCGCGATCGCATCCTGTAAAATCTTACAAGAAAAAGGCTGGGATATACCTCTAGCTGCGATCCAGCAAGGAATGGCCAAAACCCAATGGCCAGGAAGGTTACAATGGACTAGTTATCGAGATCATCCTCTTTTAATTGATGGGGCTCATAATCCAGCAGCAGCGATCGCACTGCGAAATTATTTAGATACTCTTAATAAGCCTGTAATCTTTATTATGGGGATGTTATCGACCAAAGATCATCAAGATATTTTCGAAGCTTTATTACGTCCTCAAGATCAATTACATTTAGTTCCCGTACCAGGTCACAGTAGCGCAGAACCTGAAAAGTTAGCGGTTTTAGCCCAGCAAGTTTGCCCTCAATTAATTCAATGTCAAACCTATGGAGATTTATTCTTGGCATTAGACAATATTTGGCATCAGCAACCAGATTTAGAAAAGTTAGCGGTTTTTTGTGGCTCTTTATATTTAATCGGTTATTTCTTCGCTAAAAAATAGGTTCAATTTTATCCGCTTCTACTCTCTAATTGGGACGAAGTTGCTGTGTAGTAGCAACTACCGTGAGCAAGGACACCAGGAGCATTACATAAACCCTATACTCTGGGGAAATCCCAAGACGATTCTATTTTGGGGACTTCGTTGAGGGAGAATTAGTCGCACTCGATGTCATGGTGTTGCTCTAATCAGATTAACGACATTTGGGATTAGGATTATTCATACATTCCCACTCTGTAGGACGGCGCTCAGTCTTGGTTTGAGACGGCTTGCGTGTTCCTCGACGCTCAGTCTGTGATTTTCTAATTATAGGTTCTGGTTGGGGAGAAGGGGTTGGTTTGGGGGGTGATGATACTGTTTTGGGAGAAGGGGTTGGTTTGGGGGGTGATGATACTGTTTTGGGAGAAGGGGTTGGTTTGGGGGGTAGCGATACTGGTTGCCTAGCAGCGTAAATTCCTGCTAGTGCCTTCTGGATAATTGAGGCACTCTTCGTCTGCCAATATTTATTCTTACTGACTTTCTGCGCTTCTTTGATGGCATCGTGCCAGCGACGCTCATCTAGTTTCTTTTGGGCTTCTTGCAGGTAATTTTCATTCTGCTGCCACTCTTCATCCCACTGCTGAATTGTTTCCCGTGCTTCTTGAGCCCAAGGATTGTCAGCTGAAATCGCTCCTGCGATCGCTTTTGCCTCTGAGAGTTTTCCTTTTTGATATTCATTATGAGCGACTTGCAAAATCTGTTTTGACCACTGATCTATAAGTTGCTGTGCTTCTTGATAAATATTCTTATCTGAAGTGATTTGGCCAGCTTTGGCGATCGCATCTTGCAATTTACTGTGTGCTGCTAGCTCTCTAGCTTCAGCTAGTTGTTTTTGAGCATGACCCTGATGGCACTGAGACAGTATAGTTTCTAATTCTGCGTTTAAGTCTGAATAATCTTGGGGAAATATTTGGGCTTGTTGCAGGCATTCTTGATATTTGGCAGCTACCTTCAAAGCGTCTATTTGCTCTAAAGCTCCCTGTGCTTGGAAGTAAGACTGCTTATGCTTTATATGATAATAAGAAGTAAACATACTAAGCAGCACCGATCCCATGCCTACCCCAATTAGTAAATGATATTTTTTACGAAATAACCAAGATAAAATTGAAGAATCGTCTTTTGGTGGGGGTAAGGAACCTGGAGGAAACACTAGCTGTGCTTCAGAAAATCTGTTTAGGTTGAGAGCTTGAGGATCAGTGCCTAGAGATAATTTCTGCTTTCGATACTCAGATTTAGGGACCAACCCTGAATTTAGCTGTTGAATATCTGAATTAATCTTCGCATCCCAAAGCTCAGTTTCTCTAGCTGCTTCTGAGTTTCTAGGAATACTGGAATGATTAATGTCTGGATAAACTTTCTGCTCCGGCAACTTAGATTCTGGGACTACCTTAGGACTTGCTGGCTCTGAGTTTGCGGGGAGCAGTCCGTAGTAATAAGCTAGTGGTTGGAGTGCCAGTAGCACCTCAGTCGCAGATTGATAGCGATCTTTGAAGTGATAGCGCACCATATTGGTCAGGATCTCAGCTAGTTCATTACTAACCCTTGCCAGATTGCGCCAAATAACCTCACCTTCAGCATCTTCCTGTAAGTCAATAGGATATACACCTGTGAGGGCTTGGATGCCGATCATTCCTAAGGCATAAATATCACTATTTAAGCGTGGTTTCCCTCGTACCTGCTCTGTTGGCATGTATCCATGGGTGCCAATAGAGATTGTCTTTTGATTAATCGGCAAGTGGCTCACAATGGTATGAGCGCGAATTTGCTTGACGGCACCAAAGTCAATCAACACCAATCGATCATCTTGCTCCCTTCTAATTAAGTTGTTTGGTTTAATATCGCGGTGAATGACCCCGTGACTATGAACAAATTCCAGAGTCGGCAAAACATCTTGTAGCATCTCGACAACTTTGCTTTCCGACCAAAAGTGACCCCGTGGTAGTTCCATAGTGAGGGTATGACCCTCGATGAACTCTTGTACTAAATAAAACTCTTGGTTTTCTTCAAAGTAAGCCAACAGACGAGGAATCTGGTCATGCTGACCTAGCTTTTCCAGGATTTCTGCTTCTTGGTTAAACAGACGCCTAGCAGTAGGCAAGAATTCAGAATCCTTACTAGCAGGTTTGAGAAATTTGACAGCACATTTGGGATGACCAGGTCGATGATGGTCTTCCACAATGTAGGTTTTAGCTAATCCTCCTTCTTGTAAGTCTTGAACAACTCGGTAGTGTCCACCCAATACTTCATTTAACATTGCCTAATTTTAATTTTCCTGTCCCTCAACAAAATCCTGGCATGGGGCTTAACTTCGTTATGATCAAATCAATAAAAGAGCCATTCCCGATCTAGAAGGAAATAAAAGTGGGTATATCATGACTAATCTCGAAGGTGATATTATTCTCAAAGTCAGCCCGCTATAGATTTTGAGAAACTCGATTGAATTCTGGTTCTTAGAAAAAATAATTTGGGATAGACTGATTTTCTTTTAACTTAATTATGCTACTATTTCTTCGAGAAGAAGAAATTATTTTTAGTGTTTATCTTCTATGCTCTAACTTCCTACGATAATGCTATTTCGTTTTATGAAAGCATAGTATTAACAAATTTTTATTGTCTTATAATCAACTCCTCAACCACCTTAAGGTTATTTTCTCAAAATCTGGGACTAAGTTCAATATTGGAAGCGCACATCCCTCATGCCGAGACAATTGAGTAACTTCTGCAGGAATTAAAGAGCGACAGCCACCAACTACTCTTCTAGTTTGACTGGATGAAGACAAAGAAGATCGGCCAGATAAAATAAATTAAAGAGGAAATAGCCAAGGTTTTGACTATTCGCGACTATCTTGCGTGTCCCGTGAAATCCTTAAATACTGCGGCACTATATCAGGCTGTGAGCAATCACTCAAAAAAAAACAAATATAGTGGTCTTAGACAGGACAACTCTGACGAGAAATAAAAATAACTCACAAAAACCTCCGCAAAAAATCAAAAATTTATTTTAAAATAGCTGCTAAAAGCTCCTTAACGTTATCACCTCCTTGATTTTGCGCAAAAGAAAGAATTATCGGCACAAATTGGCCGATCATGTCAGGATTTAAACCTAATTGCTCAAAACCACCAACTAAAGAAGCTAATCCTGCTAGCTTGCCCAGAGTGCCACCGCTACCACCTAAAGCACCAGCTAAACTTCCAATGGCACCCATCATGCCGCTTTCTTCCTGAGGTGCTGCGCCCAGCAAATCATCTAAACCAGGTACCGCATTTGCCACTTGGGCAAAGTCACTATCTCCTAGTTGCTGCTTGGCTAGTTGAAAAATTAATCCCGCGCCTCCTTTAGCTTGATCTTCATTAACGTTCAAACCTTGAGTTAATAGTCCAATCAGTTCCATGATGATATTTTAATGGTTACTACTTTTACTTAGATTGCCAAATCGAGAGGAGAAAATAAAGAAAAAAAATCTTAAAATCGCTCCACGATTAGCTATAAGCTATAAGCTATAAGTTTTTTTGTCACTAGTGGAACAAAAAATATGATCTTCCCCAGTTTTGAGCAATTTTCTGAACTAGCTAACCAAGGCAATTTCGTTCCTGTTTATCAAGAATTAGCTGCTGATCTCGAAACTCCTGTTTCTGCTTGGTATAAAGTATGTGCAGGACAATCCTATAATTTTTTACTGGAGTCAGTAGAAGGGGGAGAAAATATTGCTCGCTATAGTTTTCTTGGTTGTGATCCCGTCTGGGTCTTAGAAGCCAGAGGAGAGCAAACCATTCAAACCCATCGCAACAAGGAGCAAACAACTTTTACTGGTAATCCTTTCGCTATTTTAGAGCAATGTTTGAATTCAATTACGCCTGTAAAATTGTCACAATTACCTCCTGGAATTGGCGGGTTATTTGGCGTTTGGGGTTATGAATTAATTAATTGGATTGAACCTAGAGTCCCTGTAAATCCTAATAAAAAAGGAGATTTACCCGATGGAGTTTGGATGCAAGTAGATAATTTAATGATTTTTGATCGCGTTAAATGTAAAATATGGGTAATCGCTTATGCTGATTTACGAGATCCCCAAGTAGACATCAAAGAAACTTACAAAATAGCCTGTGATCGCGTTTCTAAATTAATTCTTAAACTAAAATTACCCCTACCTGTAGAAGCAACAGCTTTAGAATGGAAAGGGTCTTCCGCAGAGCAAAAAGATTTATTCTACTCCAGCAATACAGAAAAAAAACTTTTTTGTGAAAATGTCAAGAAAGCTCAAGACCATATTGATGCAGGAGATATTTTTCAAGTGGTTTTATCCCAAAAACTCTCTACTACCTATAAAGGAGATCCTTTCAATCTTTATCGTTCTCTACGGCTGATTAATCCTTCTCCCTACATGGGTTATTATCAATTCGGTGATTGGCAACTCATTGGCTCATCTCCCGAAGTAATGGTCAAAGCCGAAAAGGAAATAGACGGTTCTTTTAAAGCAACTGTTCGTCCTATTGCAGGAACTAGACCTAGAGGGAAAAATTGGGAGGAAGATGCAGCTTTGGCCGAGAATTTGCTACAAGATCCTAAAGAAAGAGCTGAACATGTGATGTTAGTCGATTTAGGTAGAAATGACTTAGGTCGAGTTTGCACTAAGGGAAGCGTCAAAGTTAATGAATTAATGACTATTGAGCGTTATTCCCATGTGATGCATATTGTGAGTAATGTGGTGGGGAAATTAGATGCTGATAAAAATGCTTGGGACTTATTACAAGCTTGTTTCCCTGCAGGAACAGTCAGTGGCGCACCCAAAATTCGAGCAATGGAAATTATTTACGAACTGGAACCAGAACGCCGAGGCCCTTATTCTGGAGTGTATGGCTATTATGATTTTGAAGGACAACTTAATAGCGCCATCACCATTAGAACCATGATTGTTCGTCCTGAAACTGATCATAATCAAAACAATCACATTGTATCGGTACAAGCTGGTGCAGGTTTAGTCGCCGATTCTGTCCCCGAAAATGAATATCAGGAAACTCTCAATAAAGCCAGGGGATTATTAGAAGCAATCCGCAGTATTAATGACTAGGAGCAAACTAGATTGAATTTGAATAGTTATAATTAAATTGGACAAGAGTATCGGAAGTAGAGGAAGTGTCAGGAATAGAAATAGTTGAGGCAGAAAAGCAAACAACCTATACAACCATATTTTTTCTCTATTACCTGTTCCCTACTCCACATTTGTCTAATGGCTTAGAACCCTAAGCTTACAGCTAATCGCGAAGCGATGTAAATTACATGACATACAAAAAGTAAGTCACCATCGGAATAACAGTAGCTAAAATTAACAAGACAATGACCCAAGTAAAAGCAATGCCATCATCAGTTTCTTCTGCGGAAGAGAAAGTACTTGCTACTTGAACAGTTTTTTCTATTGAAAGAGGACCGGGATCTTCTTCTCCAGAAAGTACCGCTACCAGGCGGTCGCTTGCATCGAGAAAAGCTTGATTATACTTATTACCATTTCTCAGGTCATAACCCACTGTTTCGTCAATCAGACTCTCAGCAATTTCAGGACTAACTAAAGTCGCTGCTGACTCTCCAGTACGCAGTGCTGCGGTATTAGTAAGAGTATCCATTACCAGTAAGGTTTGATTGCTTTTAACTTCTTCACTGGGATACCAACTGGCAAATAGTTTGTCGGCAAGAGTTTTAATGGTTTGTCCATAGTCTAAGCGACGAATCGCTACCATTCTAATTTCTTGACCAGTTGATTGCGCTAAATCCTTAAAAGTACTGCTGAGTGAGCCTTGAGTCGATCTGCTGATTTCATTAGCCAAATCAACTACCCAAATATCTTTAGCTATTGGGTTATTAGGTAATTCATAGAGTCCGGTAGCCATCACTGGAGTAGCTAAACAAAAGCTCGCAAATAGCATAACTAATAAACTCATCACAGAGTTTTTGAGCCGGGCTTGAATTTTTTTGCTTAATCTTAAATCTCGCTTCATAGTTATTAATTGTCTAGGCACATTAATAGCAAAATAATATTTTTAGGATCGGAAAACCGATCTAGTTGAGAAAACAATAGTTTTTCCTCTTTCTAGATTAAAATGTTTTTACCCCATAAGCGAGTCGCTAATTGCTAAATCATTTCTAAAAAAGAAGACAGGCAAAAAATCTTCTAAAGTAAGTACTGATATTGCTTCTACTTGAGAGAATCTTATGTTGACGCCAATATCCAACAGCTAAGTATATGAGGTACTAATTACATAAACCCACAAAAAATGCAGCAATTCAGCGTCAGACAAAGCAATCATGGGTTTGATAGCTTCAAAAATCTTCAAAATTAGACAATTACAGTAATACTGTTAGTTATAATCTACGGATTAGCCAATATAGTACCGCTCAGTTCGTAGAGGAAGTTAAAACATCGTGCCTTCTCAAACTATGGAGTCCAACCCCAAACCTTCAACAAAATTGCAATCTTTCTCCTCTTTTGTCGCTGGAATTGCCAAAGCAGCTAGCGGCACAGTTTTAGGTATTACTATGATTGGTAGCGCTATTGTCGCCGGCGGATTAGTTGGTTTAGCCTTTAGTTTTCGTAATCTTCCAGACGTGAGAGTTTTAAGTAATTATCTGCCTTCTGAAACTAGCTATATTTACGATATCAAAGGCAGGCTTCTAGCTCGTCTTCACGGTGAAGCCAATCGAGAATTAGTGCCCCTAGAGCAAATTTCCCCAGAACTGAAAAGAGCTGTGATTGCAGTAGAAGATAGTAGTTTTTATGAACATAAGGGCATTAACCCCTACAGTATTGGTCGCGCCATTGTGGTTAACCTACAAAAAGGTGGTGTCCAAGAAGGAGCTTCTACTCTGACTATGCAACTAGTTAAAAATTTGTTTTTAACTCAAGAACGAACCTTCAGTCGTAAATTAGCTGAAGCGATTCTGGCAATTCGATTGGAACAGGTTTTTTCTAAAGACGAAATTCTGGAAATGTATCTCAATAATATCTATTGGGGTCATAATAATTATGGAGTTGAAACCGCAGCCGAAACTTATTTTAATAAAAATGCCTCTGAATTAAATCTCGAAGAATCTGCCATGATGGCAGGTCTAATTCAAGCCCCAGAACAATACAGTCCCTTTACGAGATATTCAGCAACCAAAATAAGACAAGCTATTGTTTTAGAACGCATGGCAACTTTGGGCTGGATTTCCGCCGCAGAAAAAGATACTGCAAAAAAAGCTCCGCTATTGGTCAACAGGCCCACGGCATGGAGTAGCAGTAAACTACCATTTGTCACTGAAGCAGTGATTTCAGAACTTAAAGAGCGTTTTGGTGACGAACAAGTACTTAGAGGGGGCATTCGAGTTCAAACTACTATCGATTTATCGATCCAACAAATGGCAGACAAGTCGGTTAAAGAAGGCTTTAAACGTTTACGCAATGGGGGAGTTCGAGCCGATCAGATAGCTTTAATTGCGATCGATCCCAGGACTCATTTTGTCAAGGCTTTAGTTGGGGGAATCAGCTATAATGAGAGTCAGTTCAATCGCGCTCTGCAAGCCCGTAGACAACCAGGTTCCTCCTTCAAACCCTTCGTCTACTATACTGCCTTTGCCAGTGGCAAATATAGTCCCTACTCTACTATTGAGGATAAACCTGTTCGTTATCGAGTTCCTTCTGGTTGGTATCAACCAAAAAATTACGATAAAAAATTTGCGGGAACTATGGCACTAACAACGGCATTGATTAAATCTCGCAATGTTCCTGCGATCAAATTAGGCAAAGAAGTCGGGTTAGAGGAGATCATCGAAGTATGTCGTCTGTTGGGATTGAAAAGTCCTTTGCAACCAGTGATTTCTCTCCCTTTAGGTTCAATTGGGGTAACTCCGATGGAAATGGCAGGGGCTTATGCAACTTTTGCTAGTAATGGTTGGCATGCAGAACCGACAATTATTTTACAAGTTGCTGATAGTCGAGGTAACGTATTAATGGAAAATCGACCCCGACCGCAGCTACTCCTCGATCCTTGGGCAACCGCTAGTTTAACTTCAGTTCTTAAAGGAGTAATTGCTCCTGGTGGAACAGCGCCCAATGCTGATATTGGTCGTCCCGCAGCAGGCAAAACTGGCACAACTTCCTCCGAAAGAGACGTTTGGTTTGTGGGCTATGTCCCTCAATTAGCTACAGCAGTTTGGGTCGGCAATGATAATTATAAAACTCTGGGGAAAGGTGTCACAGGAGGTGGTCATGCTGCACCTATCTGGCGTTCTTTTATGTTAAAAGCCTTGGCAAAAGAACCTGTTAAATATTTTCCGGCAGCTTCCAATTTTCCTCAACCCAAAAAATCAAAAGGTAAACGTAAGTAGACCAAAACTTCGTCCTGAAAAGGATGAATTCTGAATTATGAACGATGAATTAAGAGCTCAGTTTTTACCAGGGAACACCGGTCACCGCAGCGGGCAGACCCCGCGTTATCCTAAAGGACTACCTTCGGGGCGTGCGGAGCGGTATCCTTTAGGGCGGCGAAAGACGTTTATCCAGAGCACCGATCTGGACAAGCCCAGCTCCGTGTTCTGGGTTTATCCAGCTCCGTGTTCTGGGCAAACGCCAGTTCCTTCAAGTCGGCGGGGCTTATAAAGGGCGGACGCAGGTTCCGCCCACAGCCCCTTGGGAACCCTTTCAGCATTTGCTCATGGGGGAAACCCCCACCGCGAGAGTGGAATAGCGAAGCACTGCGTTGCGGAGGTATCCTCCGTTGAGCAAGTGCTTCAAGACAGCTGGGGAAACCCCAGCATTTCCTCTCGCAAAGACCCCAATGCTTCACCAACGGACTGGCTTGGGAATGCTGACCGCTAGCTCGGGAAACCCGAGCAGGTTCCGACCGCTTCCTTAGCCGAGGGAACCTTATCCGAAGGTGTATCCTTTAGGGCGGCAGGGGTGGAAGGGGGACTTCAAAATAAAATAGATAACTCTAGGCAGAAAAGCACTAAATTTAGAAAAGTCCCCCTCCCCGCGCACCGCTCTCTTGGTCAGCGTTCCCTTGCGGAGGAAACCTCCGCGGGGTCTGACCGCTTTTACGGTGGTATAACGGTGACCGCCTTGATGGTACTTGAAATGGGTTTCGGTTGTGGTAAGAACAATGAAAAAGTTTGCTATAATCTATTTCGATGTCCACCAATTTAGAGAAAATAAAGAGCTGTTATGGTTCAAGTCTCTAAATAATTAGGGTGCGTAGCTCAGCGGATAGAGCAACCGCCTTCTAAGCGGTCGGTCGAAGGTTCAAGTCCTTCCGCACCCGTATAACTTAACCGAGTTAATAATCAGTACAATTAGATAACTTAAGATTTCAGAAAGCTGATCTGAAAGAGTTAGCGAAAAATAAACTTAAAAAGCAACACCAGTTTCTCAATTTGTGATCTATTATACAGATAAATTTCAAGTAAAATGATACTATACTGCCTTTAATAAAATTTCAATATCACAAAAATTTGGGAGAAAAATGATAATGTCTCTTGGTACTTCCACTATCAAAAAAGAAGCGACTTCCACTGTTCGCAAGCACATACCACGCTATAAAGTTTTACTACATAATGATGATTTCAACTCGATGGAACATGTGGTTCAGACTTTGATGAAAACTGTTGGCGGAATGACACAACCTCAAGCAGTAAGCATTATGATGGAAGCTCATACGAATAATATTGCTTTAGTTATTACCTGCGCCCTTGAACATGCAGAATTTTACTGCGAAGCCTTACGTAGTCATGGTTTAACTAGTACTATTGAACCAGATGACTAGATTTTTAAATTGCGAATACTGAATTTGTTCCTAGACATTAATTAAGCAGAATACAAGCTAAACTTGAGTAGTAGGGTCTTCATGTCCCATCATCTAAACCAAGTTTAAGCTTTTGAGGAGATATTTTATCGATGCCTTCTACTAACTTCAAAGATTACTATAATATTCTCGGTGTCAGTAGAAGTTCTAGTGCCGATGACATCAAGAAGAAATTTCGCAAGTTAGCTCTAAAATATCATCCTGATCGCAATCCTGGGAATAAAAAGGCGGAGGCTCGATTTAAAGAAATTACCGAAGCTTATGAAATTCTTAGCGATCCTGAAAAACGCTCTAAATATGATCAATTTGGTAAATATTGGCAACAATCAGGGACTACTTCGGCTAGTGCAAAGGGAGTTAATTTTGATGGTGTTGACTTTAGTCAGTATGGCAATTTTGAAGAATTTATTAATGAATTATTAGGTCGTATTTCTACTCCAGGAAGTACTAAAAATACTTATGGTTCTAGGAGCTATTCTTACAAGACTAGCGACAGGCAAACTAATCCTTTTAGTGATTTTGGTGGTTTTGGTAGTCAAAGCACTTCAGTAGATCGCGAAGCCATCATTAATCTAACTTTCTCAGAAGCTTTTCATGGTGTAACCAAACGTCTTAATTTGGGGACTGAATCTGTAGAGGTGCGAATTCCTCCAGGAGCCAAACCAGGAACTAAAATTAGAGTTAAAGGCAAAGGTAGATACGATTCCCATAGTAGAAAACAAGGTGATCTCTATCTCAAAGTTGATTTACAATCCCATTTTTTCTTTAACTTCGAAGGAGATAATTTAACTTGTGAAATTCCTATAACTCCGGATGAAGCTGTCTTGGGTGCATCTATTGATGTGCCAACTCCTGACGGGATGGTACAAATGAAAATTCCTGCAGGAATTCGTCATGGTCAAAGTTTAAGACTTAGAGGAAAAGGTTGGTCTTTACCTAAAGGGGGAAGAGGCGATCAATTAGTTAAAGTCGCCATTGCAATTCCTCAAAAAATAACTGCTCAAGAAAGGGAATATTACGAAAAAATTCGTGCCCACCGTACTGATAATCCTCGGACTCATCTACAAAAGGCAATACTTTAGCAATTAATAATAGCTGATTTTACTGATTCCTTCTCGATTGAATGTTACAATAGGAGGCCGTGATATAAGATTGGAGGATTAACTGTGTCTCGTAAATGTCAATTAACTGGGAAAACAGCTAACAACGCTTTTGCCATTTCCCACTCCCACCGTCGTACTAAAAGATTGCAACACGCTAACATACAATGGAAACGTGTTTGGTGGCCAGAAGGTAATCGCTGGGTGAGATTACGTCTTTCAACAAAAGCGATTAAAACTCTAGAAAAAAAAGGTATTCAGGCTATGGCAAAAGAAGCTGGGCTCAATCTTAATAAGTTTTAATTTACGTCCTTTTAGGTTCCAAAGCTTAAGAAAATTGCATATTTATAATTCTTTAAAGCGATCACTTACTGGGTAAAAGTGATCGCTATTGTTTGGGGTAATATAAACCGCCTATACATATAGAACTAAGGTTCTGAAGTAGAATAAGATAAGAAAATAAGTAAAGAAACTTAATCTTCTATCAAATAAAGTCTTTTACATGGTTTTAATTCGGAAAGCTCAAATCTGGGACATTGCTGAGAGTAAAGTTACTTCAGAGAAAAATTATTGGAATCGTCGTCAATTTCTCAAAACTTTAGCAGGAGCCGGGATGGTAGCCAGTATTGCACCACTTACAGGCTGTAGCAGTTTAGGGGGAATTGGCAAATCTACCGCCGAAACTGCATTGGAAAATAGTTTAAAATTACCTACTATTGATTCTTTCAGCAAAAATCCTGCTTTTAATAAGTTACAAAAAACTATTACCGATGAAAAAATTGCGGGACAATATAATAACTTCTATGAATTTGGTGGCACCAAAAATATTTGGTTAAATGCACAAAAATTACCCACAGAAAACTGGCAAGTAGCAGTTACAGGATTGGTCAAAAATCCTCGCACTTATGATATCGATCAACTCAAAAAAGAGTTTTCCCTAGAACAAAGAATTTATCGTTTTCGTTGTGTAGAAGCTTGGTCAATGGTTTTACCTTGGATTGGCTTTCCGATGAAGCAACTAATCGCAGCGGTAGAGCCTAGTTCTAAAGCTAAATACGTTAGTTTTACCTCTTTTTATGATCCTGAAATCACCAAGGGTCCAGGGTTTCATCTTGGTTCATTACCTTGGCCTTATACAGAAGGTTTGCGTATCGAAGAAATGGCAAACGAGTTAGCATTTTTTGCTTTAGGTATTTATGGTCATGATTTACCAAAACAACATGGCGCCCCATTACGGATGGTTATTCCTTGGAAATATGGTTTTAAGGGAGCAAAATCTATTGTCAAAATAGAATTTGTTGAAACTCAACCTGCGACTTATTGGAATACGATTGATGCTAGGGAATACGACTTTGAAGCGAATGTTAATCCTGATAAACCTCATCCTCGTTGGTCACAAGCTACAGAGAAATTTATTAGTACTGGTCCAGGTTTATCTTGGGAGATCAAGGAGACTCTTCCCTATAATGGTTATGGAGAATATGTAGCTAGTTTATATTCCTAAATTATTTTGCAGATTAATAGCAATCCTATGTAAGTTATGAAAATGAATAAGTATCAGTATCTTGCGCGGGCGAAAAATTCGTGTCAAGCAGATGCCTCGCGATTCAGTTTTTCACAAATGACTTAGGATTGCTATATTTCCGTCATTTATCGAATAAAATTACCATATTAGTTTGGCTAGTCTCTTGATCGAGAATTGTTATTGTTCCTCCAATAGCTGTCATTGAATTTAATATCGATAAAACTTTATCGACATTAGGATCTGTTCTCGGTAATAAAGGACTAATTTCTGTCATTATTGTTTCCATATCTAGATAGAAATAGCCCAGATTTTTTTTGGGTAACTCCTGCACTATTTCTTGAAATTTAGGATTATTTTTTAATGAAGATTTACTGGAGTCATAAAGTGAGTTAATATCTTTACTGCCAAAAGCAAATAGTAATTTATTTTTGTCCAACCATCCAGAAGATAAATTTAAATTGGAACTAGGAATAGACCATTGAGTAATATCTGCCTTTTTTAGGTTTGTTTTGTGAGAATAAATACCCAGGTTTTGTTGGATTTTATTATCTAATTGATCCATCGTATTTTGAGCAGTTTTGCGATCGCTGGTTTCTAAGGCAAATGCGCCTCCCAATCCGATATTTAATTCAGGGATATTAGGTTGAGAGCTAGTAACTATTCCTAAAGCAAATTCTCCATCCATCCAGCCAAAAATATCTTGATCTAAGTCTAAACCTGTGACAAATTTAGTTGAAGTTCTTGCGCCATCGAAGGCAGTTTTTAACTCCGGTTCTTGATTGGCTATTTCTGATAATCCTGTCCAAAAACTATTAATACCTTGACCACTAACAAAAGCAATAGTTTCCGTTGGTAATGTAGTTAAAATTTGTCCTGGTGAATTGGTATATTTTTGCTTAACTAATTGAGAATCTAATTTTGCTAATCCTTGTAATTTAACTTTGTTATCTTTGGTTCCAATCGCCAAAGATAATGATTGTAATACTTGGAGGCTTTCCATGGTATTTTTTGGTACTCTAGAATCTTGAAGACTGTTGGCAATAAGATTGTCATGATTAGTAATGTAAACTTGAGCTAGAGAGTTGTCTAATTCTAGTTTTTGCCGAAAAATTTCTTTAGTCTTAGCAGAATTACTTAAAGATGCTTCTCCTTTAAAAGTATCAATTGATTTTTTAACGGCATTAATTTTATTTGAGGCCAGTAGTTTATTTCCTAATAAAGCAGTATGTACAATATTTCCTCTAGTGTCAGTAGATGATGTAATATCAAGTCCTTTATATTCGATTTTTTTAGTGCTTTCCTCGATCTGAGATTGGATTTTTTTGAGAAAATTCTTCGCCTTAAAAGGAGCTTCAATACCAATAATTATTAAAGGCTCAAAATCTTGTATAACATCAGAACTATTTGTTGTCGGGACTAGAGCAATCATGATATTTCCAATCCAGGGTTGAATATCCTGCTGGTAACTAATTCCGACATCAGTTAATTCTCCTTCTATGACTGCAAGCTCTTGGGTAAATAATTCATCTAATGTTGGTAAACCTAGTTGTTGTAACTTTGTCCAATTGTTGATCTCAGTGGAGATA
Organism: Xenococcus sp. MO_188.B8; assembly: GCA_030065615.1. Classification (GTDB taxonomy): domain Bacteria; phylum Cyanobacteriota; class Cyanobacteriia; order Cyanobacteriales; family Xenococcaceae; genus Xenococcus. Next base: position 15,685 of record JASJDR010000012.1, read on the forward strand.
AAGCTGGACATAATTGCTTCATCTGGAATTAGTTTTGCTGCTGTAATGGGAGTTAGTTTTTTATCAAAAATAAATTGATGCCATCTCTTGGCATAAACCAAACTTCCTACTACAATTGCAACCGTGATCCAGATTATCGGTAACTTAGTAACTCCAAACTTTGTAGTACTCATAGTGATAATTATTAATTAGCAATTAAATATAATTTGCTCTACTATAACCGTTAAAAGCTAAAAGGTAAAAGATAATTGAATACGATTCTTTTATTTTGGCAATTTCTGCGAATTGACTAAGTGAATATTCTTTGACGCTATCATTTAGAATAATTAACAAAAATTTTAATTCCAAGTAATTACTTCATTTCTTAACTGATGACTAATGTTTCTGTCCTCAGGTTTCATTCAATTTTCAATAATTCCTTTAGAATCTAAAAGCTTTTTGCGCTTATTTCTGGCAATTTCTTGTAAGTCAACAATGCGATCAGTTTCGTCGACAATTTCCCCAGTAAGAACTTCTAAAACATCTTCTAAAGTGACAACTCCCGCTACTCCACCATATTCATCTAAAACTACAGCTAAATGTTCTCTCGTTTCTTGAAAAGCTTGTAATAATTTATCTGCTCTGATATATTCAGGAACAAATTTTACCGATCGCATTATTTGGTTAACTTTTTTGTTCCCATTATTTTGAATTAATTCTGCTAATAAATTATCCTTGAGAGCTATGCCAATAACATTATCAATATTTTCATTAATCACAATAATTCGAGAATGTTGAGAGTTAATCACTTCCTGTTGACATTCTTCTAAGGTCATATCGCCTTTAAGATAAGTAACAATTACTCTGGGAGTCATCAAATCAGAAGCCGTAATATCATTAAGTTTAAATACCTTTTGAATCATAACTGCTTCATCATTTTCAATAACCCCTTCTTGTTGTCCAATAGCTGTGAGAAATTTTATTTCTGCTTCGTTAGTAGTTTTAATCGTTCGACCTTTGGTTACAGGAGAAGTGACAAATTCTACAAGTAATACTATAGGAGTGAAAATGATAGTTAGAAACCTGATGGGAATCGCGATCGCCAGTGCTACTGGTTCGGCATAACGTTCACACAAAGTTTTGGGAAAAATCTCACCAAAAATAATGACTAAAAAGGTTAAAAATCCCGAAAAAATACCTAGTAATGCATGACCTAAAACTTTAGTCGCTAAACTACCAATTAGGATACTGCCTACAATATTAAAAATATTATTTAAAATTACAATGGTCGCAATCGGTCGATTAATTTTATTTCTAATACCGAGAAGTGCTAGAGCAGCGGGCTTTTTTGATTGAGCTAATTGTCTTACTTTAATTAAAGAAACTGATAACAAAGCGGTTTCTGAACCAGAACAAACTGCTGAACCTAAAATAACAATAATTACAGTAAGAATGAGTGGGAACATTTAAGCAATAAACAGTGAGCAATGAGCAAATTAATCTAAAATTTCTACTATTCCAGTTTGACCATTCAGTTTAACGCGATCACCATCGTGTAATAATTGAGTAGCATAAGTAACATCCATAACCGCAGGAATATTGTATTCACGAGCGATAATCGCACCATGAGAAAGACTACCTCCTGATTCGGCAATTAAGCCTCCTGCACGGGCTAAAATGAGCGACCAGCCAGCATCGGTATAGGGTACAACTAAGATTATATCTTTATTGATATCATCTTTTATTTCTTGGTAATTAAGGATCACTTTAATTATGCCTTCGATTTGCCCAGAACTGGCAGCGATTCCTGTTAGTTTTTTCTGGCTTTCTAAAACATAATTAGTGGTAGGGACATCAAAATCACTTTGATTCCCATATACTAAATAGGGAACAATCGATGATTTTGATTCTCCTTGCCATTTTTCTCGTCTAGAAGTGATTAGGTTATTGATCATATCTAGATCGCTTTTTTGTTGACTAAGATTTTTAATTGTTTCAAAATCAAGAAAAAAGATATCTCCTGGTTGACTTAAAATATTTTCTTGTAACCAAATAGCTTCTAAATCCAGAAAGCTCCAACGAAGATAAGCTAATAATTTATTGTAAACTTCACCAACTTTACCTTTAAGACTAAAACGAGTTTGTACTAACTTCTGTTTTAGAGAAAAATTAAATTCTTTTTTGTTACCTAATACTTGTCTTCTTGATTCTTTATCAAAGAAAAACTCAGCTAACATTTTTCTGGCAGGACGAGGATTCTCCCGCCAACGAGGCACAGAAATATCTGTCACAACTTCCCCTAAATAGCCATAGGTTTCTAGCCAATTATCAAAACGTTGAAGAATTGATTGTCCTTCAGGAATATCTGCTAAATAAGCAAATAAAGAAGCACAAGAACCCATAGTTATTTGCTCTTTTGCCAATAATTTCCAAGCATCAATAGCTAGTTCAGCTAGTGATCGCATTGAAGCAATTTCTGGAACTTGACTATTATCCAATTCCTCAAGAGATACTTTTAAAATTGCTTGACGTAGGGCAAAACTTAGGGGAGCTAAAATATTGTAATAGGTTGAGACTTCCAGAGCTTCTAATATTTTATTAATGCGAGCAATAATTTCTGATGTAGACAGACTTAGATTTTTAGTCGATGCGATTTCTGATAGTAAAGGAATAAATAGTTTTTGATTATCTTGCTCGAAATCAGTTTCGAGACTCCATTCTCGCTTGAATAAGCGCCATAAACCAGGAATATTTTTAATCGTCGAACTAAGAGGAGGTTTACTAAACTTTTCTCCTCTAGTAAGAAATTCTAAGCTCTCTGGGGGTAATCCCATACGTAAAAAGATTTGCCCCAGTAAAGTGGCATTAAAATAAGCCCGACCATAATGTAAGCTTGCTGTTTGCCGAAAATCCAAATCTGAAGCTTGTTTGCCTAATACTAATGTAAAAATTTCTCCCCAAACACCACAGGTAAGAGGTTGATTAACTGACCATGTTAAAGGTGGAATTTGTCCAGGTATCACTTCAGCCGCAATTTTCCTCGTCCAAATCGGTTGTAAATTTGTGATGGGACGAACTTGTAATAACCAAAGCTTTTCCCCATCATAAGTCCATTCAATATCTTGGGGAATCCCTTTAAAGAGAGCTTCCATTTTCCTGGCAATTACCGCCACCGATTTTAAAACCTCTTGGGGAATAACATCCTCACCTCCATTCAAACAAATCACCCTAGCTTGCTTACCTTCACTATCTTCCCCATCTCCCTCTACCTTCTCGCTCAAAACCTTCACCTCATACTTAAAGGGAGTAACCCTTCCTGAGACTACTTGACTAGCTTGTCCAGGTAGGGCTTCGATCGCAACTCCATCACAAAAAGCATTCACAGGGTCGCGACTAAAAGCTACTCCACTATAAACCCCAGTAATTTGTTTCTGAATCAAAACTGCCATCGCACCTGAATTTTGCTGATGAGTTTGGCGATATTCAGTAGCAGATTTTTCTAAATAAGATGCTTGACAATCTGCGATCGCAATTTGCAGATTTTCCCTACTGGTAATATTGAGTATGCTCAAATATTGCCCTGCAGCTGAAGCTGATCCCGAATCTTCTCCAATCGCTGAAGATCTAGCCACTAGAGGTTCCTGGATTGAAGGATTCAAATATGCTAGTAACGGTCGAAAATCATCTCCTGGAAGCAATACCCAGCCATCGGGGACAGCATAACCTAAGCGTTTTACCAGAGAAAGATTAGCGGATTTTTCTCCTACCTTCTGAGGGTTTAGCTTCTGGTCTAGAGAAATAATAGTCTTATCGGGACGGAAAAAACGAAACATTTTTTGTGATTGGGGATTAACTTCAGAGGGGGGTAAATCTAAATCATCGGGTATTTGTTTATAGATCCAAGCCAATAAACATCCTAGCGCTAGCGCTGCTAAAAAATATTCTGGCTGGTTTATATGGCGTAATCCAATGATCAGTGCTAGTAATCCTAACACTCCTAACTTGCCCAATTTGCGATCGCGATTAATCGTAAAACTAATCAGACCGATTAAAAAAACTAAACTGGCAGCGACTGGATCATGGACAAAAATACCCCAAGTTGCATTGGTAGTGCCAGCACCTTTGCCCATCCAGTAACGACCCATCACTAAAGCAATTAAAGCTAAAATTTCCCATACTGAGCCATCAGGAAAAAACATCCGCGTCAACAAAACCGCCAAAATTCCTTTAGCTGCTTCGGAAAGTACCGCCAGAATTCCCGCTAATTTTCCCCCATGATAAAAAGCTGCCGTAACTGAGATATTACCTGTCCCCAGTTGCTGTAATTTTTGACCAGTAACCAGATAAGTAATCCAGTCAATTAAGGGTAATCCCCCCAAAAGGGGACAAAGGATAAAAATGATCAGAGAACCCCAAATAGGAGCTAAACTACCGTCCATAACGTTTAACATTTATCATTTAACATTAACGAGCGCTCCTGCGGTGCCAGAATGGAGGGTGTATTTTACCAAGGTTGATCTACTTAGCTCTAAGACTAAATATAATTTCCATTACAAAACTATATCCCCAACAGCACAGCTCTACAAGCTGTAGTTACCCCAGCGTAGCCCAGGCTTATTTAAGGACAAGTGACTTTTGATATTATCCCGCTTTCAAGGTTTTCCTCATAGCATTACTAGTAACCATTTCATAAATGTTTCTCCATAATTGCGATCGCCATTTGGGCAAGAGCTTCGGGGACTTCTAAAGGAGCTAAATGTCCACAGTTCGGTAGTTCTAATACATTACCATGCTCTGAGGCGAATAGTTGATGAAAGCTGGCTAAATGATGGACATACTTAGGTTCCATAATCCGATCTTGCTCTCCTGCAATAAAGTAAACAGGTTGTTGCAAACGAGAAACTAACCTGGGTAAATGATGCACCTCTTTTTCGGTCGTTGATTGCAATAGAGAACCTAATGCCGCTTCTTGATCGGCACTAATAAAATCAATAATCCGTTGACGACCCCAATCAAGAGATAGAGGATGACAAACCATCATTCGCGAAAAAATTAAATCTAACCCTGGAACATAGGGCAACCAAGAAGGTCGAAACTTAACTATCTGTTGACCCGCATTACGAAACTTGGCGAACTCTTCTTTAATATAAATTCCACCACCAGCATTAACTCCAATCACCCCCTGCACCACTTGAGGAGCTAAATCCGCTGACCATAGAGCAATGCTACCACCTAAGGAATGTCCAATCACCCAAGCATTCTTAATTTCCAATTTGTGCAACAAATCACATAAGTCTTGAGCATAGGTAGCAAGGGTATAATCCCTCTTCCTTGAATTTCCCAGATCCCGTGAAGCTCCAAATCCTCGGAGATCATATCGTAAACATTGATAATCCGATTGCAGAATATCAACTACGGGTTGCCAATAATGATGACTGAGGAGCCAGCCATGAACAAAAACTAATATAGGAAGTTGAGGATTGGCAACAGGCTTAGTTATTTGATAGGAGTAATCTGTCCCAGATATAGTTATTAAAGGCATATTTTCATCCTATCACCAATCTCTTGCCCCTCGTTTCTAGTCTTTTGGTGCATGTTCCTGGTTTCTCGTTTCTTGGTGCGCGACGCGAAGCGGTATCCTTGAGGGCGTTCCTTAATTCGCTATTCTCTCAAAACCATTGTTAAAATTAGCAAGTATTTATGTAAAGGAATGTTACTGCTTTTATGTCTGGGATCTCGAATAAACTGAAATTAAATCTCTGTCTGGGAAGTTGTGCCGTAGCGATCGCGCTTAACATTTCTATAACTTCTGCTTACGCCAAACTATTTGATGGTCCAGTTGATCGACTCCCAGTCCTCGAAAGAGTTGCTCTGCGAGAAGGACAAGTTATTGTTACAGGAAAAGAAGGAGTCTATACTTGTCGGATTTTGGTTAACGGCTCTGTTGATACTGCCTGGCAAGTATTGACAGACTATGACAACTTTAAGCTATTTCTTCCTGGAGTAACTGATAGTGAGTTATTGGCAACTAACGGCGATCGCAAGATTTTTGAGCAAATAAATCGTATTAAAACTTTTATTTTTAGCACTAAAGCCAGGATTCGCATGGCTATTACAGAATCCTATCCCCAAAAAATCGCTTTTAATTTTCTTGATGGAGATTTAGATAACTTAGACGGGACTTGGTTATTAGAACCTGTCTCACCCTATCCTAGTGCGCCACCCAATCAAGTGTTAATCACTCATCAAGTTAAGGTTGAACCCAATGCTACTCCCAGTCGCAGCTTTTTTTATAATATCTACGAAAATACTTTAGAAAAAACTTTAGCAGCCATCAAAGAGGAGGTGGAGGAACGAGGAGGCAAGGTAAGCGGCGATGCATCAAAATATGCAATGTAAACGAACCTGCTGGCGCTGGCGAAGCTCTACCCGCAGTCCCTCGGAAACCTCGACGGGCTTCCACCGCAAAAGACAGCCCCTTACCAAGAGAGGGCAAACATAGAAAGCTGAGGAAGTTTGTTGAGATCTTCTTGGAGCGATTTTCAAGAAAAAGACCCAGAAGTTATCCTGGGTTTAAATTGCATGATAAAGAAACTATGAAATTGTCAACTCAAATAAGCTAGAGGATACATGGATAAATAAGCTAACAGTTAGCAATAATCAATAAGCTTACCAATCAAAACTTAATGATTATTACTTCACTTCCGCGTAGCGGCACTAAAGCTTGACCTAGATGGCAAACTTATTTAAAGACTTCTTGTATAATGTCAACGTAAGGAGTCAAGGAAAGTGCATAAGCGAAAGCCGCTCCACCGGAGCCACCAAGGAAGAATCCAGTAGCAAATTCGCTCCAACCTGCTCTAGTACCTAATTCTTCAGGTACATCAGGAGCAGTGACAATAGAAACAGGCTTGCCACCTATCGCACTAGCATAAAGGGATAGGGCGATCGTTAAAATGGCAATTAAGCCAATGGCAGCTAGTACACCAGCAGTTTCAGCGAAGTCAGTTCCTCTTAAAGGACCAAGTACGGCGAAAGGACCATAGACGAAATATCCATGAGCCATGCCGATTTCCAGTCCCCGACCTAGTGGTGACATACCTGCGCGGTAAGCGGGTAGATTTTGGATGAATGCTCTGCTGATATCAGAAGAGTTAAGGGGAGTAGCGAGATTTCCTACTTGAGGATCTCCTCCATGTTGAATCGCGTCCATAGGAATTGAAATTCTCCTTAATTGAAATATTTTACAAGTCCTTGAAATAGCAACACTCTAACCTGGTTTAAGTTCACTTTTTGTTAAGAATCTTTATAACTAAGCAAATCGTGCAGGCTTCGCAGTAATATCCAAATTGTTAGAGTTTTTATTAAAAATAGGACAACAGCATATGATTGGAGATTTTGCCGCTTCTTGGCTTCCCGTAGTTATGGTTCCTTTTATTGGCATGGTTTGTTTTGCGGTTTCGATGGCTCTTTTCTTCTTCTACGTTGAAAGTGAAGCTTAAGTTTTGTTAACGCGAACAAATTTTTATTGCTCATAACGGGTCTTAATTTTTTTAGATCATCTATAATTTTTGCCTTATCTACAACTAGATAAGGTATTTTTTTTGAAAGCAATGTAACAAATAAAAGCTTCGTTAAATAGATGATCAAATATGCGATCGCTAATTTTGTTTACTGGATTGATATTGGTAATGCTTTTTGTCAGAAAATACTAAAAGTTGTTAACTAGACCAGGAAGAAAATTCCCTCAAACGCTGATGTCTCCATCATCTCATCCAATCGGGAATAATTCATGGGTTTTCCTAAGTTGTTTAGAGCATACAAAGGGGCAATTTTGTTGTATATGTAAGGATAGAGCAACTAAATAAATTAATCTATGTTATCCCTAGATATTGTCCATACTTCTTTAGAATCGGAATTAACTCCCAAGAACCGTATATTATTAGTGGAAGATGAAGAGCTAATTAGGGAGATGGTTACAATCGCTCTCGAAGAAGAAGGCTATGAAGTAAAGACAACTAGCAATGGCAGAACAGCTTTAAATCTTCTGCAAAACAGTAATTCTGAATTTAACCCTGATCTGATTGTTCTAGACCTAATGCTTCCAGAAGTTAATGGTTTAGATATTTGCCGTCTACTGCGTTATCAGGGTAATATTATCCCGATTCTCGTTATTAGTGCTAAAACTAGTGAAACAGATCGGGTGTTGGGCTTAGAAGTAGGAGCTGACGATTACCTAACAAAGCCCTTTAGCATGAGGGAACTGGTAGCTCGCTGTCGCGCTTTGTTAAGACGACAAAGATATAGTGAACAATCTCTAGAATCTCAAACCCCTGTTCAAAAATATCGCGACATTAATTTATTTACGCAAGAATGTCGCGTAGTAGTTCGAGGAAATGAAGTAAATTTATCCCCCAAAGAATTTCGGTTACTAGAATTATTCATGAGTTATCCTCGTCGAGTATGGTCACGGGAAAAGTTAATTGACCAAGTTTGGGGATCTGATTTTCTGGGGGATAACAAGACAGTTGATGTTCATATTCGCTGGTTACGAGAAAAGCTAGAAGTAGACCCGAGTAATCCTGAGTATATAATTACAGTCCGCGGTTTTGGTTATCGTTTTGGCTAAAATCGCTTCTAAATTAGCTATAACCCATTAGCTCTGAGCTATATATCTAGGCAAAATTGATTACAGATTTGGAGCCCTCATTCCTTGTTCCTTAGTAGAATAAACTTATAATTATTGTTCAGTTATAAGAACTAATATAGAGGTCAATAGCTCATGGCTGCTGTTGAGTTTATTCTGGGCTTGACTATCGGCGCGGGTTTTTATTGGTGGCAACAGTACAGATTTGGTCAACAGTTAAGAAAAATTGTTAACTCTTTTTCTCCCCAATCTGATTGGGCAATTTCTCTGCCACCTCTGTCCTTGGTGCGACGAGAACTTTATTATTTAGAGTCGCAGCGATACCAGCTAGCAGAAGAAAAAAAAAGCTGGCAAGCAATCTTAGAACAAGCGCCAGTTGGCTTTTTACAAGTTGACCGAGAAAATCAATTGCTCTGGTGTAACCAACAAGCCAGAATTTTACTAAAAATAGATCGTTGGCGTGAAGGACAAGTCCGCTTATTACTAGAATTAATTCGTTCCTATGAATTAGATCGTCTAGTGGAAAAAACCAGGCAATCTCAACAATCGCAAGAACAAGAATGGGTCTTTTATGTTACTCGCTATGCCAGCTCTACCGAATCTAACAGAGTCAATATTGACTCCCGTGATTCTCCCTGGCAACCTTCCCGCACTGTAGAAGCGATCGCCTTAAAGGGTTACAGTTTTCCTTTACCGAATCAGGAAATAGGCATATTTATTGTCAATCGTCAACCCCTAGTAGAATTATCGGCATCTCGCGATCGCGCTGTCGCCGATCTGTTCCATGAATTGAAAACACCTCTGACTTCGATCTCTTTAGTGGCAGAAACCCTTCTCAAAAGACTGCAAAACCCTGAACGCCGTTGGGTTGAACAAATGTTTCAAGAGACAAATCGGCTGATAAATCTTGTCAAAGAATGGTTAGATCTGACTCAACTAGAAGCGAATCCCCGTCACTACCTCAAATATGAAAAGATTCAGCTCCCCAATCTGATAAATTCTGTATGGCAAACTTTAGAGCCCATTGCCCAGAAAAAACAAGTTACTTTAGAAGTCAAGGGAGGAACTCCCCCCTCATTTTCCGCTGACAAATCTCGCTTAATCCAAGTCTTTCTGAATTTGTTAGATAATGCGATTAAGCATAGTCCAGCCCAAGGTAAAATAATCATTGAGATTAGTGAACAAAATTCCACAGGCAACTCAGAATTATCTGAGATCATTATTGATATTATCGATTCGGGGACTGGATTTACCCCCTCAGATTTACCCTATGTATTTGACAGATTATACCGAGGAGACAAATCTCGCACCAGACAATATGCTTCCAATTCTCCTGAAGGTAGTGGCTTGGGGCTGGCGATCGTCCAACAAATTATTCAAGCTCATCAGGGATTTATTGAAGCAAAAAACCATCCCAGTCTAGGTGGTGCTTGGTTACAAATTACCCTACCATTAGAAAAGTTCACCAAAAATTAACCAATTTTCGTTACAAGATATACATTCTCTAATTAAATCTTAAACTTTGAATATTATTTATAGTTAATATTATTGATAAACAATAGTAAATCTCTCATTACTCAACTCTCAATTTATCAAATTAAAAAAGTGATCATGTCTTCTCCAGTCAACTATTCGGAAAAGACCCATTTGGAACGTTCTTTACAACAGGTACAGCAAGATGTACTCAGAATGGGAACTCTTGTTGAACAATCCTTTCGTTTGAGTCACCAATGTCTTTTTGAGCGAGACTTACAAGCTGCTACGAAAATTGTCAATTTAGATAAACGAATTGATCAATATTATCGCCAGATAGAATTAGACTGTGCCACCCTAATGACATTACAAGCTCCAGTAGCTCGGGATTTGCGTTTAGTAAGTGCCATTATGCAGCTCGTAAGAGATTTAGAGCGCATCGGTGACTACGCTCAAGATTTAACAGAAATTGCTGTCAAACTTCTCAAGTATCCTCCTCATGAATGTTTGCCAGAAATCAAAAAGATGTCAGAACATGCTCAATTGATGCTAGCTACTAGTTTGGTAGCCTTAGCTGATTTAGATGCGACAACAGGAGCCAGCGTTAAACAATTAGACGATGTAGTTGATGATGATTACGAAAGACTTTATAATCTTCTAGCCTATCAAAAAGATATCCCAGGAGTAATTGAACCAATGCTGCTTTTAGGATTGATTATCCGTCACTTAGAGAGAATGGCAGATCATGCGACTAATATTGGTCAGAGAGTTTCTTATATTGTTACTGGACAAAGAAAGTAAGGGGTCGCGTTCTTAGCTTGCGGCTCTGGGCTTCTTGGCTCATTAAACCTAATTGAATTGTTGGTCGTATTGATCCCCAAGAGCAATCAACTGGATGCGAAATCTATTTTCTAATATAAGCGGTCTAAATCAAGAATGAAAATTGTTTGTGATGTTTCATCATCTTGAGGGATAACCGCAACATGGCTGGCTATTTCTAAAGTATCTGCTTGACGATAAGAAATTGGTAAAATGCGAATTTGAGAGAAGGAAACATCTAATAAAGTAGGAGTCTGTAAAACTCTAATTCCTACAGAATCTCCAGTAGGGTTACGAGTAATAATAAAATATCCTTTTTCTGAAGTCAGATCATCCTGACTGACTTTAAATAATTTGTGATGCAAATCAACGATGGTAACTTCTTGCTCCCCTAAATGAGTCAGATTAACGTAACTCAATCCACTGCCATAGGTGGGGTTATATCTAGTAACTTTTTTAACTTGTTCGACGGGTAGGGATAAGGTTAATTTGCCAATTTGAAAAACTACTAATTTTAGTGAAGAATTAATTGCCTGAGGAATAATTGTGGCTGATTTATAGGAATTAAATATTTGATTAACCATGGTAGTTAAAGATATTGAATGTTTAATGTTTTATTTGGTTTTCATGAGGTTTTTGATCCCAGATAATAATTCTTCCTCTACATAAGGTTTAGTAAAGTAAGCATTAGCTCCTAATTGTTGTGCTAAAAGACGATTTTTGTCACTGCTGCGAGAAGTAAGTATAGCCACAGGAATTTCCCTTAGCTTGGGTTCTTGACTACGAGCAGTCAATAATTCAAAGCCATTAATATTAGGCATTTCGATATCACAAATCGCCAAAGCAATCTGAGGATCATTTCTCATTTGCTCTAATCCTTCCTGACCATCTCTAGCTTGCAATACTCGATAACCTTGATTTTCCAAACTCAGAGTCATCGTGCGACGCAAAGAAGAGGAATCGTCGATGACAAGAATAGTTCCATTGTTTGTCATCTTTGTAGAAGTCAAAGTTTGCTTTTGCTTACTAGAATAAATTTCCTTATTTTTAAGTATTTTATTTAATTCATTGATAAATTCTTGTTCCACATAGGGCTTCGTAAAATAGCCATCAGCGCCTAGTTGGGTCGCTAAATTACGATGTTTATCACCACTACGAGAGGTTAACATGATCACTGGAACCTCTTTCATGACCGAATCGCGACGCCGAACCCCTAAAAACTCAAAGCCATTCATATTAGGCATTTCGATATCGCAAACAATTAAATCGAGTTCGGAAATCTGGCGAAATTGTGCTACGGCATCTCGTCCATCTTTCGCCTGTAATACTTGGTATCCTTGTTTTTCTAGACTCAAAGCCATAGTTCTTCGTAATGCCGTAGAATCATCTATGACCATAATTGTTTTTAGTTGAATTGCCGGAGATTTCGCGGTCGAATCATTATTTTCTAAGTCTTCTTGAGCTAGGTAAGAAGTTTGCTCTTTGCTGGTTGCTCCATTACCATGAGTTTCCCCAAGGAACTCATCGATCAAAGTTGCACCGTTGACGACAGGAATCAAAGTACCATCCCCCAGAATCGTACAACCATAGGTGTAGGGCGGAGCTGGCATCGCTTTACCAAAAGGTTTGATGACAAGTTCTTGTTCACTAATTAATCTTTGGATTTCTAAGGCAAAAAATTGTTGTCCTCGTCGCAATAGTAACAATGGTAAAGCCCAATCTTCTGGTGCCGCAACAGATTCAAAAGCTTTGCTACTAGTCTGATTGGTAGCGATCTGGCAATTATATTGCAATAATTCTTCCAGGGGATAGATCGGAACTAAATTTTCTTCCCAAAACAGGAATCTTTGATTACCAGACAACTTAAGTTGTTCTGGCAGCGGAATAATAATTTCGGCGATACTGTCAGAAGGAATAGCAAAAGCAGTTTGCGATAAAGCAAACACTAACAGTTTCGCAATCGTTAAAGTCAGGGGCAGTCGCAGAATAAAAGTAGTGCCTTGACCAGAAGTAGAATTAACAGTTATGCTGCCCTTTAGCGATTCTATTTGCGATCGCACAACGCTCATCCCCACACCACGCCCCGAAACTTCACTAACTTGCTCTGCAGTAGAAAATCCTGGCTCAAAGATTAAATCAAAGAGACGCGCGTTATTTAACGCGCTAACTTCAGCAGCCGACATCATCCCTTTTTTAATCGCTTTCTTGGCAATTTTTTGGACGTTTAACCCTTCACCATCATCTCTGATTTCAATAACTGTTTGATTACCTTGATAATAGGCCTGAATTTTAATTGTTCCTTCTGCCGATTTACCTCGCTGTTGGCGTAGATCTGACGATTCAATCCCATGATCAAAAGCATTTCTCAGTAAATGTAGTAGAGGATCATAGAGTTTCTCTAAGACCGCCTTGTCTACTAGGACTCCAGTGCCTATCATCTTGAGTTTGACCGGTTTTTGATATTTATTAGATAAATCTCGCAGCGTCCGGGGGAAACGTTTGAGAATTTGCTCTAAAGGAAGCATTCTCGCCCACATCATTTCGTCCCGCATCTGACTCAACATTTGGCGTTGGAGATTAATAGTGCGATCAGATTGATGGGCAAACAGAGCAATATCATCAACTCCTTCTTCAAGCTGGAGAATTTCTTCTAAGATCTCTTGAAGTCGTAAATGTAATTGACTATAACTATCCATCTCCAAAGAATCAAATTCTGCCAACACCTCGATTGGGTTTGCTGGGGAAGAATCTGGCGGGGATTTTTCTGCTTCTACTAATAATTGATCAGAAAATTCGCGTAGTTTACTAGTTAAATTCCGAAAACGGGTAAATTTTGTAATTAAATCTTGAACATTAATTTGCAATTGTTCATTTTGCAACGACAAACTATTCCGATTGATAACCAGTTCTCCAATCAGATTATTCATTCTTTCTAGACGATCTAGATCAACTCTGACAGTTAGATTATTACCGACAGCCGCTTGTTGCTGCTGGATTTTAGCCGGAGATGAACCAGGAGGATATAATTCGGGAGTGGTAATCGGGACTGCTTCTATGGCAGGTAAACGATCAAAAATTTCCCCGACCGATTGAATGGCATCTTCAAGATTTTCTGGTGGCTCGAATTCTTCTGCTTCTGAATCAATATCAGGTAAATTAACTTCTTCCCCAAAGTTCATTGACCCAAACACATCTTCTAAATCGGAAGTTCCAGGAGTTAAATATTCCGTTTTCTCTTCTGGGAGAGATTCTATTTGCTCTATTGTACTATCCCAAGATTCAGGCCCAAGATTATCAAAGAATCCAGACATTTCTAAATCGGTGGAGGTCAGAATTTCGTTAGTGTCACCAAAAACTTCGTCCAGAGATGGAGTTGCTAAAGATTCGAGCAAATCTTCGGTTAGATCTTGATTTGCGGGTTCGGCCAAGCTATCTGAGATCCCAAATATTTCATTGAGAGTCTCATCCTCTTGTTGAGAAATCGTAGCCAAAACATCCCCACCAAAAACTTCGTCCAGCGCCTGAGCATCTTCTGTGATTAATTGTTGATCATCTTGTAACAAAGAATTAGTTGAGGCTAGAGCCAATAATTCAGCAGAGGGTTCGCCACCGCGATCGCGATCGCCTGCTAAAATAGAAGTCCTAGCAGACTGGCAATCGGCAACAATAATTTTGGTGAGCTCTAGAGCATTGCCCGGATCTTGAGCTAATGCCTGATTTGCTAAATCAATAATTTCCTTAAATCCCGAGAGATTAAATAATTCCGCAAACCCAGCTAACATTTCTATTTGAGTTTGCAATTCCTCGGTGACATCAAACTCTTCGGGATGGCTTAACACCTGATTGAGACGCTCTAGCGATTGAGCCACATCAATTTCAAAAATTGAGGCTACAATATCAACTCCGAGATCCGTCGCACTGGGAATATAGCTTTCTCCCTCTTGAAGGGCTTCTGACAATAGTTCGGCTAATTGTTCAAATATAGGTTCAGCCGTTGCTAAGGCTGAATCTTCATCAAAAGCTCCGGTGGCAATTTGTTCATTAAGAGGGTTGCGTAAACAATCATATCCCTGGAGCAACAAACTTTCTAAATGGTCATCAAATTCTACTGTGTCGCTATAGAGAGCCTTGAAAAAATCTTCTAAACGATGAGCTAACTTTTTAATCCCGTGCAATTCCACGCTAGCAGCTCCCCCTTTGATCGAATGGGCTGCCCGCATTAGTTCGTGAACTTTCGGCGTACTATGATCTTCTTTGAGATGGAGTAACCCATCTTCTAGTACTTGTAAAAGTTCTTGTGCTTCTTCAATAAAAAATTGATAGGCTTGATCGCGAATATCGGGATTGAGAGACATGATAGAGTTAGGAGCGTTAAGTTTTAAATTTGGCGATTCCTGTTTGTAATTTCCTCGCTACGGCAAGCAGTTTTTCAATTTCTTGGGAAACTTCGGTGGCAAATTGCGAGTTTTCTTGAGCAGTAACAGCAACATGGGCAATATTTTCACTGACTAAATTAGAAGTTTGCGATTGTTGGCTAGCAGCTTGGGCAATCTCCTTGACTAATTGACTGATTTCTTGACTGGCAATGGTGACACTGTGGAGATTGTGACGAGTTTTTTGTACTAGCTCCGTTCCTGTGACCACCTGTTTGGTACCGTTAGTCATAGCGGCAATCAGTTCATTAGTTTCCAGTTGAATTCTGGCTACTAAATTGTCAACATCCGCCGTGGCTGTGGCAGATTGGGCAGCTAAGGAACGAACTTCATCGGCAATCACCGCAAAGCCTTTTCCCTGTTCTCCTGCTCGGGCTGCTTCAATGGAAGCTTTTAAAGCTAACAGATGGGTTTGAGCGGCAAAACGACCAATGGAATTAACTACTTGAGAAATTTCTTGGGAAGATTCTCCCAGACGTTTTACTTTTTGCTCGGTTTCGAGAACCGTAGCTTGCAGACTATTAATTTTGACGACTGCTTGGTTCATGGCCTGATCGCCATCGGTAATAGTGCTACTGGCTTGTTGTACAATTTGTTCTGCTTGTGCTGCATTAACAGATACATTGCGAATCGACTCTGTCATAGTTTTAATTTGCGCTACAGTTTTAGCGATCGCACCTGCCTGGCTCATGGCTTCGATTGTTAGTTTCTGGACTAAACTGTCGTTAGTTGCTGCGGTTTTTTCTACTTCTTTAGCGACATCCTTCACTTGGGTAACTAGCTTGTGTAAACTCTCGATAGTGGCGTTATAAGAGTCAGCTATGGTACCAATTTCATCATCGGTAATGTTCGCTCGAATCGTTAAATCCCCAGTAGTCAAACCCTCAACTTCTTCGAGTAATTGCCAAGCTCGCGCTTCTAGTTGTTCCTTTTCTTGTTTCGCTTGTAGTTCGGCATCTTTTTGTTGGGTGAGGAACTCTAAACGATCTAGTGCTAAGACCATTTGCTGGCTTAACTGCTCGACAAAGTCAATTTCTCCCTCTTGCCAATTACGAGTATCAGAACATTGGTGAACGATCAAAAAACCCAGCAATTTTCCTTGAAATTCAATGGTACAGGTTAAGCTTGCTTGGACTTCCAGAGCTGCTAGCAATTGCCGATAAGATTCTGAGAGCTCCTCTGCTTGAATATCGGAGATCTCTTGAACTTGATGTTCCTGGGCTGGGGCGAGTAACTCTTGAATAACTTCTGGCGGATAAATTACTTCTCCCAAGGTTGATGAGTATCCTGAAACCAGACTCTCGGCAACGACAATTCCTGCGGCATCTTCTGTCAAGCTATAGTATAAAACTCGGTCAGCATTCAAAGCTGCTTGTAATTTCTCAACTATGGTTTGGCAAATCAATTGCCCATCTTTGAGATTGTTAACTTGAAGAATGATATCTCGGAGAATTTTAGCCTGCAATGTCTCTTGCTTTTGTTGCCGGAGAAGTTTTTGAACTTGAACAATTAAATTATTGAAACTATTAGCCAAGGTTTGAGTTTCCAAAGTTCCTTTAGGTTCGGCCAAGATATCTAACTCTCCAGCGGCAGCTCTTTCAGCGGTAGTTGCCAAATCAACTAGAGGTTGAGCTAGCTTATTCGCGAGTAAAATACTAATAATGGTAACTACAATCCCCATAAAAAGAGCGATTGGTAACAAAACGGGAATCAATTCACTACCGGCCGCTTGTAACTCTAGTCGATCTACAGAAGCGATCGCAACCCAATTTTGACCTTTAATCGGCAGTAAATTGTAGTATTTGTTTTTTGCTAAGAAACTGACCCTTAATAAGTCATTTTTACTACCGTAAGGTTCGATTTTTAGCTCTTTTAAGCCAGGTATGGCTTGCAGTTGTTGAGTTAAACCCTCTAAATTTGCGTTAGACTTGAGGAGTAATTCTGCTATTTGCACCATCTCAACTCCGCCCACAATAGCAAAATTATCACTTAAACCCCGAGACGTAATAGATTGAATAGCTTGATCGGCTGCGGGAGAAATAATTTGCACTGTTTGGGATTTTTCTATTCCTGAAAGAGCTAGATTATCTGCTAACACATTAAAGTAACTTGCCGGAAGCAAAGCTTTAATCACTCCTAAAAATTGCCCTGTTTGGGGATCTTTAATCGCTTGAACTAATTCAAACCCCACAGTATTAGCCGATTCGTCAAATTCTGGAGGACTCAGCCATTGATGATCGCTTTGACCTTTTTGCCACCAGTCTTCGTCTCGTTGGACAAAATCTGAAGTCGGAGCACTGTAAGCAATATTGAAACCTTGGCTATTGGTATAAAATATTTCTGACAAACCTGAAACTGTTAGAATTCGCTGGAGCTCGTCATTAAGTTTTGGATTAGGCTGGAGTAACTTCGTCTGACTAAATTGCTGTTCTAATTGCTCGATAGACAATTTTTCCAAATTGGATTGCTTAACTAAGACTTGGCTGTCTCGGACAGAGTCTAGAGTTTGACTACTATTGGCGATTAATTCAGTAATTTTGATCGCTTCTGTTACCTTTTGCTCAATGGTTTTTCCTGCCAGAGTCACTTGATTAGCGAGCTGTTGTTTAATCTCCTGCTGAGCTTTTTTCCATACCAGAAACCGATATCCTAGTAACCCCGATAGGGTTAGCGTACCTAATACTGTAGGTAAGACTACAGATAAGAGCCGATTTCGTAAATTTACTCGGCTCAAGCCGAAGGAGGTAGATGTTGGCATATCTTGACGGAGATCAATAACAAGTTCTGATTAAAATAATGAATTGATGACGGGATAGGTTAATTAATTAACTTTAAATTTACTGACACTGGCTTGTAATTCCTGAGCTACCGTGAGTAGTTCTTTAAAGGAATCAGATACTTGCAACGCTTCTGTGGCAGTTTTTTCGGAAACAGCAGCTACCTGCGCCATAGTTTGACTCACTATTTCGGAATCTTTGGACTGTTCTACGGTTGCTTGCGCTATCGTAATAACCAGTTCGTCAATCTGACTACTCACCTGGGCTATGTGATTCAAAGAAGAACGGGTTTCATCAACTAACTTGGTGCCCGCTACCACCTGTTCAGTCCCTGACTCCATAGCTGCCACTACTTCATTGGTTTCGGCCTGAATTTCTGCTACCAGGGATTCAATATCTGCCGTTGCTTCTGCTGATTGCCGGGCTAAAGAACGCACCTCATCTGCTACCACAGCAAAACCTCGACCCTCCTCTCCTGCATGGGCTGCTTCAATAGAAGCATTTAAAGCTAAGAGGTTAGTTTGATCGGCAAAGCTACTAATCAGATTGACAACCTTAGAAATTTTTTGGGATGATTCCCCCAGTCGCTTCACTTTTTTGGCCGTTTCCGCAACGGTTTCCCGAATCGCGCTAAAGCCATCGACGGTTCTATTCATCACCTCATCCCCTGCTTGCACAGTATCTGAAGCTAGACGGACTGCTTTTTCAGCTGCTTCGGCATTGCTGGCTACAACTTGAATCGAATTAGTCATAGCTTGAATCCGTCCCAGGGCTTTAGTGATTTCCTGGGTTTGCTCTGAGGCCCCTTGAGATAATTCTTGAATCGCAGTTTCTTTAGCACTAGTCGTTGTTGATACTAGAGCTGCTGCACTTTGGACTTGAGTTACTAATTTCCTTAGACTCTCAATCGTAGCATTGTAGGAATCGGCAATGGTGCCGATTTCATCTTCTTTAATTTGGGCGCGAATGGTTAAATCTCCTTGACTAACCGGATCTACTTCCATCAGTAATTCTAAAGCTCGTCTTTGCAATTTTTCTTTAGCTTGACGTTCTTTCTCTTGAGACTGTTTTTGCCTTTGTAGTAGCTCGGCTTTTTCTAAAGCATTGCCAGTTTGAATAGCTATTTTAATTAATAATTCAGTTTCTTTAATTTGCCATTCTCTAGGAGAATCACATTGATGTACAACGAGTAAACCAGTCAATTTTTCTCCTATCAATACGGGGATTACTAAATTAGCCTTGACCGCCCAGGATTCTAACTGCTGAAGCTCAGATTCTGAAAAACCTGCTTGAGATACATCAGCAATCGCGTGAACTTCGCCTGAGCGATATTTTTCGAGATATTGGTCTGCCAAACCAGGATCTTGTATTGGAGTTCTTGAAGCTACAGGATAACCATCCTGAACCGATTCAGCAATGATAGTTCCTTGCCATTGTTGATCAAAAGTATAATAGATAACGCGATCGCTATTTAAAACTTGGCGACTATCTTCTACTGCGAGCTTAACAATAGCTTCTGGTTCTAAGGCTTCTCCAAAATTCAAAGCAATTTTTTGGAGGATTTGAGATTTCTTGGCATCTTCTCGCAGTTTATTTTCGTTAATTGCAATCGAATCTGCTAGTTGATTAAAAGTACTTGCCAGTAGAGCAACTTCATCATTAGTCCGCATCGGAGCTCTAGCTTTGAGATCACCTTCAGCAAAATCCTGGGTTATTTGTTGTAATTCTTGAATGGGTTCGGTGATCGCTCTTCCTAAGAAATCTGTTAACCAGAGAGTTGCAGCGATTACCAATCCCGACAAGGACATCTGCAATCCGATATTAGTCCAAAATACCGCAGAATTTCTAACTCTACCATAGACAATAACCGCTATAGTTTCTTGATTATTATTAGTAATTGCTTGAGCTGCTAAGCTGTAGGTCTCGTTATTGATGTTGGCTTGCTCAGTAACCACTCTTCCTCGATTATCAACAGCTGAATGTAAAATACTAGTTGTAGATAAGGTGGGTAATTTACTATTTTCTGCTGCTTCTGACAAAGAATTGATTAAACTAAACTCTCCTGTCGATTGAGGAAGATAGACTGTACTATAATCTCCGTTATCGGTAAATGCTGCTACTGTTTTCTGCACAATCGGGAAGTTCTTCTTCACAAGATCCTCTTTCACCAAAGTGCCAATAACAGCTATTTGCGATTCAACTTCTTGGAATTTTTGTGATTCTAAACTTTTTCTGAGAATGATTCCTCCAGAACCTACTACGATCACTAAAGCTCCCAAACCAAACCAAGAAATTAATCTTGTTTTGCTAGTAATAGGGAGATGATAAAGTTTACTTAATAAAGAAGGAGCTTGTTTAGTACCCATATTGTTGTAAATTATACTGGTTACCGGAATTCGCGAACTAAATCGAATTATTAATTACCTAAAAAATTAACTTTGTATATTTCAATATTGATAAATGAATAGCAATCTTAAAAATATCGATTAATCAATTCATATTTGTTAAAAATAAATTTTTAGTTGTATCTAATTTTGAGGCATGGCAGTGATGATCGCATCACCATCTAAGACTAGGATTATCTGACCATCTGGTTTAACCCAATAACCCCTAAGAAAAGGTGCCAAAGCTGAAGTAATTGCTGAAGCAGGAGGAGACTGAATCCCATCAGGATTGCACCATTCAATATCCTCTACTCTTGTCATAATTAACCCTAGGCTAATTTGAGATTTGTTGCGATTATTATGAGATTGATTGCTATAAGATAGAACAACAGCGGTATGATTTGTGGCATTAACTTCTTGCTGATACCAAGGATTAAGACCAATCAGATGTCCTAAATCCACTATCCAAAGAATTTCACCTCGCCAATTATAAACCCCCATCACCCAAGATGGCATTTGGGGAATAGGCACAACTTTACCGACACCAATTTTCAGAACTTCTGTTACTTGTTCAATGGGTAACATGATTTTGGTTTCTGGTTCGATATGGAATCGTAAAAACTGTTCTTCTTGGCGATTTTGCAAAAGTTCGCTAGGCGAATTAACTAATTTATTGTAAGTAGTATAGTCAGGCACAATTTTATATCTTCCTTAATAAACTACCTTATTGAATCAATTGCTGAACAGTTTGAATTAACTCTTCCTGATTTACAGGTTTAGGAAGATAGGCATC
Source organism: Xenococcus sp. MO_188.B8 (assembly GCA_030065615.1). Lineage (GTDB taxonomy): Bacteria > Cyanobacteriota > Cyanobacteriia > Cyanobacteriales > Xenococcaceae > Xenococcus. The sequence continues at coordinate 36,990 of JASJDR010000012.1, forward strand.
TGCACCTTGTTTTTTGCCCCAAAATTTATCCATATCGGTTCCTTTGTTCGAACAAAGAATGATCGGAATTTTATTGGTTGCTTCTGATCCTTTGAGTTCACGACAAATCTCAAAGCCACTAAGCCCAGGTAGCATTACATCTAACAAAATTAGATCAGGATGAGTATCAGCTATTTTCTCTAGAGCTTCTTCGCCACTAGTAGCAACCAAGACATCAACGCCGATCCCTTTTAAACAATTCGTTAGGATGGCTCTTTCTGTTGCTGAATCATCTACAATCAGGGCTTGTCCCATTACAATTACCTCAACAAATTTCTAGAATATTTTACAGTAAGCTATTATCTAAATATTCAACCATTATGATCTATGCGATCATATTTATAGTTCCCTTTAATGGCAATGGAGTTAACAGTTCTGTCCAAGAAAAGAAATTTTTCATTGATAATTACTTTGATTTGAAGCTACTAATCAAACCTATTTAAGCATTAGTTAATTACTTTTGTTTAAGTATTTATCAATTATGTCTAGAACCAATTTCTCGTCTACTGGTTTACTAATAAAATCCGTTGAGCCGACCATTTTGGCTCGCACCCGATCTATCAAGCCATCATTACCGGTAACAATTACAATCGGCGTATTTTTGAAATATGAAAGCTTTCGTAGTTGAGTGCAGATTTCATAGCCATTGGTATTCGGCATAATGAGATCAAGAAAAATTAAATCTGGCTTGCGATTCAATAAAATAGCGATCGCTCTTAAACCGTCCATTTCACTGATAAATTGATATCCAGCACCAGTCATAATCTGTTCCATCGACTGACAGATCTGGGGACTATCATCAATGCAAGCAATCAAAGTCCGATGAGGGATAATGCTCTTCGAGAGTTTTTGAGCCATGGGAGGAGATACCGGTGGCGGTATATCCTCGATCCTAATTAGTTGAACTAAGCCTAGTTGGATATAAGGAATCAAAGAACGAGTAACCGTGACCACATCTCGCCTCATACGAAGACTAAGATCTCTGAGGGTTTGCTCTCCATCTAGTAATTGACTAAGATTTTGGTAGACTTGAGAGGATGTTCTCTTTTGCAAAGCTTCTGGCTGACGGATCACTGGAGCCATATCAGGAGAACGATCAGCAATTTTTGCTTCTTGCCAAGCTTGCCAAAGTTTATTCGCTTCTGCAATCACCTGTTCTGCTTCAATTAATGCTAATCGAGTAGAAATTAAATTATCTTTAATAGTTGTACAAAAAACTTCTATTACTTGGGTAAGATCGAACAAAACCTCAACAATCGTGGCTTGGATCATTCGAGTTGCTTGTTCTCTGGTGATTTTTTTTTGGTCAATCCAGAGAGACAATAATGTATACTCCCAGGAAATGCGACATTCTTCCTCGGGAACAGTTGCCAGATCTGTTTGAATTTCATTGAAATGGGCTAATCTTTGGGGACAATAAGCTACCAAATTTCTGCGCCAACGTCTTACTGGATGAACCCCACCAGTGGCGTAAACAATTCTTCCTAAATACAGATAAAGAATCCAAGAAGTGTCTTGAGCATTATAAATCGCTAACTGACCACTAAATTTTGCATGTTTCAAAGATTCAAAAAACTCAAGCTGTTTAGTGTAACTAAATTGTTGAATTCGGGTGCGAGTATGACTAATTCCTTCTTTGGCAGTCGTCATCACCAAGTTCCTAATATATTAAAAGATTAATTGCGGGTAAAAAAAACAACCCTACTCAATTAGAGTTCCCGAAAAGTCCCTTTAATTAACAAAATCTTAATCAAGTATTGTCAAATTTTATTCTCCCACAAAATTTCATGGGTCAACATGATCCCGAACCTCATCTGTTGTTGATTGAACATTCAAGGCAAAAAGCGATCGCTAAAGCTGTCCCTCTCCGCAACTAAACATAACTTGTCAAACTGACGTTTAATCAAATTGCCGGCTCTATTCTGATTTTTCGTTTTTCTCAACAAATCTTTACAATAAAGAAAAACCTTCTAAACCATAAAATTTATGCATTTAACTTATTTTGATAGTAACTCCTGGTTGATTGAGCTAGACGGAACCAGAATACTCCTCGATCCTTGGTTAGTAGGAGACTTAACATTTGGTAACGCTTCTTGGTTATTTAAAGGAACCAAAAATAATGCCCATCCGATCCCTGAAAATATAGATGTGATTTTACTCTCTCAAGGATTGGAAGATCATGCTCATCCCCCAACATTAAAAGAATTAGATCATAATATTCCCGTCGTCGCCTCTCCCAATGCAGAAAAAGTAGTCCAAAAATTGGGATATTCGACTATCATTCCTGTTGCTCACGGAGAAAGCTATATAATTAACGATAAAGTAGAAATTAAAGCGATTCCTGGTTCTCCCATTGGCCCAACTTTAATCGAAAATGCTTATCTAATTAAAGGTTTAGACTCGGGAAAAACTCTTTACTATGAACCTCATGGTTATCATTCCCCAGAGATTAAAACCACCGAATCGATAGATGTGGTGATCACGCCCCTAATTAGCCTCAAGTTACCTTTACTCGGGGCAGTAATTAAAGGGCAAAAAACTGCTTTAGAATTATGCCAAGCGATTAAACCTCAAGTCATTCTATCCACCGCAGCAGGAGGTGATATTAGTTTTGAAGGACTGTTGATCTCAATCCTGAAAGCAGAAGGTACTGTCGCAGAATTCAATGATCTTCTAAAGCAAAAAGGATTATCAACTACTGCGATCGATCCCCAATCAGGAGAAAGGATCGAATTATCCCTAGTTTAGATTGTCAGAAAGTGAATAGGTAATTTGCGGTTACTGGTCAAGGTGATTTACAACAAAGCTATTTCTCCTAAAGGTGGGCGCAATAATTTGTCAAGTAGGTGACAAATTTCCCATCGAGATTCGCTCACCCTACATTTGTTGGTAGTTTATGTTATGGAGATACCTAATTCCTTTTCCCCTGGTCTTTGCTCTCCTTGCTCTCATCTTTAATCTCTTACTTTATGTCTCAAAAACATATTACTGTTTCTATTGGCAATTTTTTGATTGCTATTATTCTCGGTTTATTGCTAGTTTTGTTATGGCAACTAAGAAGCTTAATTGTGGTGTTAATGATCTCAGTTGTCATTGCAGCTACTCTGGCACCCATAATTAAGGCTGCTCATAAACTAGGAATTCCCCGATGGTTATCAGTATTGCTTGTCTATTTAAGTTTAATAGCCACTTTGACAGGAATCGGTCTCATTATTGGGCCCACAGTGGTCGAACAAATCCAAAGATTAATTCGTAAACTACCAGTTTATCTCGAAACTCTGCGATCGCTTTTAGATGAAATGGCTTTACGAATGGCGATGGGAGAGCCAGAAAAACCGAGTTTTGTTAACCAATTTTTCGATATTCAGGGTGTAACCAGATGGGTAATTCGTTCTAGTCAGGAGTTAGCAATTCGCTCTTTTGATGTTACAAAAGGATTTATTGGTGGAGTTTTGGGTTCGTTATTGGCATTGTTACTTTCGGGTTATATGCTATCAGGCTCTGATAAATTACTGCGAGATATTGTTAATCTGTTTCCCTATCCCTGGAATGAAAGATTATTGGCCCAAGTTCAACCGGTAAGTCAACGCATGGGAGGCTATATTCAAGGACGTATTTTAGTCTCTGCAATTTTAGCTGTTGCTATTAGCATTGGCTTAAAATTTTTAGGCTTATCAGAATTAGCTTTAGGTTTAGGTGTGATTGCTGGTATTACTAATTTAATTCCATTTTTTGGCCCAGTACTAGGGGCAATTCCCGCATTAATAGTCGCGATCGCGCAAGGAGGATTGACTTTTTTTGGAGTATTATTGTTGTTCGTAATTATTCAAAATATAGAAACCTATCTGCTCGATCCTCTGTTGGTAGGAACTTCAGTTAAAGTTGCTCCTTTATACCAATTACTTGCCGTTTTAGGAGGAGCACAACTCTTGGGAATTATCGGCGCTTTGATCGTTCCTCCCTGGGTAGCAGGCGGAGCAGTATTATTAGAAAATCTTTACGTAAAACCAAAATTATTGGCTGAAACAAAAGTAAAATGCGATAACTAATGATTTACCTACATTTATTGGCACTTTTCTTGGCGCTTTAAATACGCAATCCATGATCATATTACCTACATATTACTTTTCGCGGTCTCAGTTCCTTAAGAAAATGTAGTAGTGTGACATAGCTTGGCGATTATCAATAAAGCCTGAATTATATATCTAATAATATCGATTGCCCGCTAAATTTTCTTCTAGTCTTCAGATTTTCTCATCTTTGGCTTCTCGATCATTAGCGTCAATTTTAAATCTTCATAATCAGCATATCAAACCATTGATCACTAATTTTTTATGCTTCTATAATTTCTGGCATTTCAAGTTTTGTAGTGTTTTCTTTTAAGTGAATCCACGGTGTTTGATTTTAGTTAAATAAAGTACTTTCCCATGGATTTGTGGTTGTATACTATGTTTTTAGCGACATAAATTATCTTTTTTGGGATATGTACGTAAAATTATTTATATATTTTTTACATAAATTCCCTGAATAATCATCGAAACTTCATAGAACACTTAAGTAGTGATAGATATACTAGAACTAGCAAATTGAAACGACTAAACTCCTCTATAAAATAATAAATTAACCCTATAGATTCATGGACAACATAAGCGATTATCTAGCATCCATTCAGCAAGAAGTAGTTGCCGAAGAAAAAACAGTTAAAGTAGCAAGATTAATTATTCTTTTAATTAAAATTGAAAAAGAACTTAATACTGTTAAAACAACTTTAATTAAACTTCAAAATCATCAACAAAAATTTAAGCAAGATTCTCCTCTAGCAGGGCAAATTCATCAAAAACTTTATACGGTTAACGACTTACTAGAAAAAATCCGCAAAGCTAGATTAAATTTAAATTTCTATTTTATTTAAACTTAACTGGATTCAAAAGCATGCAAAACAATTGAAATCAGATCTTCTTGGTCTGATTTTTACGTGAAGATTTCAGAATTTTTCCTTCTGCCTCCTGTCTTATATAAGCTAACCGACAATGGATAAATCCTCGATCATTACCGAAGGAGTGTAGCAAGAACCATTCCAATAACGATCGCTACCTAATGCAACTATCTTTTTCAAGGCAGTATAAACATTTCCTGCGATCGCGGTATCTTTAACTCTACCGACAACTTCCCCATTGATAACGCGATAACCCAAATCGACATTGATTGAAAAGTCTCCCGAAATATCCGCACCATTACCTAAAATCTGATCGACGATAATTCCGTTATCGAGTTGTTTAATTAAATCTGGTAGAGTACTGTTGCCTGGTTCGAGAATAACGTTAACTAAAGAAGGGGTAGGATAGCTTCCCAAACTGGGGCGAAAACCATTTCCTGTAGTGCTAAGACCTAACTCTCTGCCGATAAAGCGATCGCAATAATAATTATCTAATCTTCCTTTCGTGATTAAGTTGAGATCTTGAGTTCCGGTTCCTTCATCATCGAAGGGGCAACTATAGGGTTCGAGATTCGGTTGTTGGGACAGAGTTAACAAAGGAGAAACTACCAAATCCCCTCTAATATTACTCCAAGGAGAAGACTTTTCGAGAACTTGTTTGCCATTTGTGGCCATCATGATCGTATCCCATAAGAGGGTAGCGGCATTGGCAGTAAATAAGACGGGGACTTTTCCCGTTAAAGCAGTGGCATTAGTTTGCGCCCAGTGAAGACGCTGCAGAATATCTTCAATTACGCGATCGCAATTGAGCCGATCTTTGCTATATTCCCCATCGTAAATACCTAAGAAATCTTCTCCCCGTACTAATTCAACTCCCAGCGAATAACTTAAAGATGTTTCGGTATATTGACAATATAGTCCTTGGGAATTGATTAAAGTAGTGGTTTCCGTTTCACATTCTAGTTCCGCACTACAAATAGTTTCGGGGTAAGAATCCCTGATTCTGGCGATCGCATCTCGACCGAGATCAATTAAATCTTCTACGGGTACAGTTTTGCCTGTATCGGGATGAATTGAGCGTCTAGCGGGTGCTAATTCAATGATTTGGGGATCGTTAAGTTCGGTAATCGCGATCGCTTTATCGACTAAAATTCTCGGTTTTACCTGTCCATAAGCTACAGCTAAACCTGGACATCCCTCACGCCACAATCTTAAAGCTGTACCTTCAGATTGAGAACTTTCTAGTTGCTTGAGACGATTGCCTTCAAAAAAAATCGGTCGAGATTGGGATTGTACATAATAGACTTCGCTATCTTGGATGCCAGATTCTTTTGCCAGTTGTAAAAATTTTTCTAATTCATAGTTCATATAGCTGAAATTAAGATGAAGGAGCAAATTTAATGAAATTTATTTCTGGGATCGCGATCTCGTAAATTAATTTTACTTGACACCACAAGGTTCCTAGAAGTTATGCCAGATTTTTCTTGAGCAACTGAGATTTGCTAAGTTTACTTTTGTCTTGATACTAATTAGTAAATTAAGTCAACTTGTTGCCAGAATATTTTACATTTCGTTACAATACTCTGCATGGCACCTCACAATAAAGAAACAAATCCCATGCTTCTTACCACCGATAAACCATCATACCCTAATATTTTTGCTACTGTTCCCCAAGCGGTCGAAGCCATACAAAGCTTATCTGTTGATGATCAACTCGGACTGTTATGGGTTATTTATGAAAACATGGGAAGTTTAGTAACTCCTGCAGCCCCCGATGCCACTGAGCGGATTAAAATTGCTGGAGGTTTAATCTATGAAGTAGTTAGCCTTCCCCACCAAGAACAATTGCAGTTTATGCGTGATTTAGTAGCGCAGGTAAATACTCCTCTCACTAGAGCCTATGGCACTCTCACCGGCAATAACAAGCTAGCGTTTTGGTATCAGTTAGCTGAGTGGATGCGCTCTGGGGAAGTGATTGCCATTCCCGAAGGTTATCAACTATCAGCGCCAGCTAATGCCGTTTTGAAAAAACTTGTGTCTTTGGAATTTAATCAGCAGATTGCTGTCTTACGCCTAATTGTCGGTAAGATGGGCATTAATTCTTTGACAGCTTAATTAATTGCTCCGAAAGCACTTTTTTTCTAATTGATGACACGCCCTATTTTGGCCTACCCTACTTTTCCTAGCAAACCAAATTCAGAATTTTTCAACCATGAACAGTAATCATCCTGAAAATTTACAAGTTTGTTCCATCTGCAGCGTTTCTATTACCGAAGACGGTCAGGTCAACTTTTCTAATGGCAAGCCTGGGACTCGTGCTCGACTCTATGCCCGAGTTTGCCAATATACAGAGAAACCTGGATGTATCAACCGAGAACCCGAACTTATTGGTGAACTTACTGCTCAAGATCGCTACGAAACAGGAGAAGATTTAACAATACCCACTCTTAGTAATAGCCAAACAACTAATTAAACAAACTAAATGAAATCCAAACTTACGGAAGGTCAGGTTTCAATCCAACTGCTCAAGCTATCGTTACCGATGGTTTGGGGGATTTTATCAATATTCGCTTTTAGTCTTGCTGACACTTATTTTGTCGCACAGCTAGGTACCAAAGAGTTAGCAGCGATCAGCTTCACTTTTCCTGTAGTTACCGTTTTGTCAAGCATTGCAATGGGTTTAGGAACTGGGGTTTCTTCTATTGTAGCTAGAGTAATTGGTGAGGGCGATCGCCTAAAAGTTCAGCGTTTGACTACCGATAGTCTGCTGCTGTCTGTAGCGGTTGTTGGTATTTTCTCTACCCTTGGTTTAAATACTATTGATCCGTTATTTTCTGCCCTGGGAGCGAAATCTGAGTTAATTCCTTTAATTCGGGACTACATGAGTATCTGGTATTTGGGGATGGTGTTTCTCGTTGCTCCATTAGTCGGAAATAGTGCGATCCGTGCTTGTGGCAATACAATTATTCCTAGCCTGATCATGACTTTAGCTGCTGGGATGAATATACTATTAGATCCGCTATTCATTTTTGGGTGGGGTGCGATTCCTGCTTTAGGTCTTAAAGGAGCAGCGATCGCAAGTCTGATATCTCGCGTTGGTGTTTTAGTCGCTTCTCTAGGGTTTCTTCATTTTCGGGAGCGCTTACTCATCTTCACTGTTCCCAGTTTACAGACGTTGATTAAGAGCTGGCGAAGCTTGCTGTCTGTCGGTTTACCTGCCACAGCAACTAGCTTGATTTCTCCGCTTTCTGTCAGTTTTGCTACTAGCTTGATTGCCCAGTATGGAACTGAAGCAGTCGCTGGTTTTGGGTTGGCATCGCGGTTAGAAGCTCTGGCGCTGATTATCCCGTTGGCAATTTCGGCTAGTATTGGACCTTTTGTTGGTCAGAATTGGGGTGCACAACAATATGGTAGGGTTAAAAGGTCGCTGCAATTGAGCTTCTTCTTCTGCTTGGGTTGGGGTGGACTAATCGCCGTTTTATTAGGAACAATGGCACCAGAAATTGCTGCTTGGTTTGATAGCGATCCTGGTGTAGTGAATAGTGCCAGTTTATATTTAACTCTTGTACCTATCAGTTATGGTGCTTTGGGAATTGTCTTTACCGCTAGTTCTGCTTTGAATGGTTTAGGGAAGCCTATGCTAGCTTTGGGAATGTCTCTGTTTAGACTGTTACTGTTGTATCTTCCTCTAGCTTATTTAGGCAGTCAATTATTTGGTATTGTCGGTATTTTTGGAGCAACTTGCTTGTCTAACGTATTGGTTGGACTTTGGGCATGGTTACAGCATTCGCGTTGGAGTAATCCTTTTGCTGAAGTTACACCAGATAAATTATTGTCTTTATCAGAAGTTTCAACCCAGGACGAAACCAAAGAACATCAGTTAAGGTGATTTTTATTTTTCTAGAGATAAGTGTGCTACATATGTTGTAGTAGGGTGGGCAATGCCCACCCTACCGATGGTGTATCGGCTTTTGATTCTTATTTGCGCATTTGAAAAAATTGGCAAAAATATTCTAAGATGAGAACTTATAAGCAATAGAATATTGAAACATGACCAATTCAACTGCTGAACAAGATCAACCAATTCAGTTTGAATTCAGTATACTGCCTGGGGAAGAAGAGGTTAATCTACCTAGTATAGAAGATTTACCTCAAAGATCTGCTGAAGCCCTCAATCAGGCGATGGGGACAATTAGGACAATGGCAAGGCGTACTATGGAAACTATTGATACCTTGGCGAATAAACCTTCTGAAGTTGAGGTGGAGTTTGGGATTAAGATAATTGGAGAAGCAGGGGCAATCATTAGTAAGGTTGGTGGTGAAGGCAACATTACAGTAAAACTCAAATGGACTCGTTGAGAAATAGATAGTGAGCAATTCTCATACAAATGTCCAGATACAAAATCTTCGGGAATTCATCGTTCAAATCCGTCATGCGACTAGCGATAAGATTGTCGGAACAGGGTTTGTTGTTTCCTTAGATGGCAAAATTGTCACCTGTAAACATGTGGTACGGGATGCCAATAAAGAAAAACGGGTGACGGAAGGCGTTGAAGTTGGGATTTACTTTCCACAAGTAAAAGACCCAAATCTTAAAACCCACAGGGCAAGCGTTGTGGGTTGTTTCTCGGAATATGATGATGATGTGGTTTTGCTGCAATTGATAGGAGATACTCTGTTTTTGTCTTCTAAGCAAGTTGCAGTTTTAGGAACAGCGACTCAATCCTATGGAAATTCTTTTCGGAGCTACGGATATAAACCATTAGGAGAATTTAGAGCGGGATGGGTTGATGGCAAGATTTTGGGTCATACCGAGCTAAAGCCGTCGTCAAATAAGAATCTTCAAGTTGATTTTGTAGAATTAAGAACCGATACTATTCGTCCTGGGGTTAGTGGTGCACCTGTTTTAGATGAGCAACGTAATCTAGTTGTGGGCATTCTTGCCAAACGTTTTAATCCTGGCGATAATCCAGGAAAATATCTTCAAGCAGGAAATGCTGCTAATGTTGGTTGGGCGGTGGATACTGAAGTTCTTTCCTTTTTTTCTATGAATCTACCTCTGCAAGAAGTCTTTGTCTCCGAGATTCCAGCATCTCAACCTCCCAGTAAACTTGAACAAACAAAAGAGAAACCATTGTCTCAACCTGGAATTAAGCTTAATAATGCACCGCCTCCTCTAGAAGAATGGGTGGGACGGAAAGAATTCCTGCAAGATCTCGATGAGGATTGGCAAGACTCTCAGCGGCTCATTACGGGATTGATTGGTTTTGGAGGAGAAGGGAAAAGTTCTCTGACTCGTCGTTGGCTGGATGATCTATTGAAAAATAGTTCTTTGCCTCAACCAAAGGGAGTTTTCTGGTGGGGATTTTATGAAAATAGAAGTGTTGATGAGTTTTTTGAGGCAGTTTTAACATATCTTGTAAAGGGAATCGATCCCAATTCTTTGCCCTCAGCGAAGGTAAAGGCACAGGTAATCAATGCTATGCTCAAGAGTGGGCGCTATCTGTTTGTCTTGGATGGACTGGAAGTGCTGCAACACCAGAATGGGGATGATTACGGATTGCTGAAAAATATTGACCTGCGAGATTGGTTGCGAGATTTTTCGGCGGGTGAACATGAATCTTTCTGCATGATTAGTAGCCGTGCGCCGTTGCTAGATTTGATTGATTTCACTACCTATACTCATCGGGATTTAGAACGTCTCAGCGTCGATGAAGGGAGGGATCTATTGCGAAAGCGGAAGGTTGTTGGGACAGATGCTGAACTAGAAAAGGTGGTGCAGGAATGGGATGGTTATGCCTTGGTTCTCAGCTTATTGGGTTCTTATTTGGTAGATCGTTTTGAGGGTAAGATAGAGCATCTTAAGGATATTCCTTCTCCTACAGCAGATGAGCCAAAGTATGATCGGGTGCGTCGGGTTTTGCGTCGCTATGATGAGCATTTGACAGATAAAGAACGAGAATTTCTGGAAGTATTCAGTGCTTTTCGCTTGCCCGTGCCAGAATCAGCATTAGAACCTATGTTTGGGCAGAATTCTTTTCAAGAATCGTCGATAGTGAAGCAACTGGTGGACTATTGCATCCTGCGCTATAACTCTCAAGCAAAACATTACACTACCCATCCTCTAATCCGCGCTCACTATCTGGAACATCTTCAAAATAATCTTACTGCTGCAAAGCCAGTCCATAAACGCATTGCTGATTACTATCTTAATAGTTCTGGGGAGACACCAGAAAACCCGACGCTAGATAACTTAAACCCTCTCATTGAAGCAGTATATCACCTCTGCCAAGCTGATGATTACGATCAGGCATTTAAAATAAATTGGGAGCGTATAAACCAGTATGATAACTTCTTGATAACACAAAAACTTGGAGCGTACGAAACAGATCTAGTTTTGATACAGACATTTTTCCCTAAGGGTGACACTTCTCAAGAACCACAGGTAAGCACTCCTAAGGCAAAAAGTTGGATACTGAACCAAGTAGGCTTATGCCTTATGAACCTTGGACGCATGAGTGAAGCACTGCCTTTTTATGAGCGCAGCAATGCGATCGCTGTCAGCGAAGAAGACTGGGAAAACGCTGGCAAAGGCTACCAAAACTTGGCAGGTCTGTATGTCTATCTTGGCAAACTCACCGTCAGCGCAGAGGCATCAAGTGAAGCTCTGTACCTTGCTCGTCGTGCAGAGAATAAGAAGGATGAGTCAAATTCGTTAGCGGATCAGGGGTGGGTTGCTCATTTACAGGGAGATTTAGAAACAGCCAGTTCAGCATTCCAGCGTGCACAGGTATTACAACGGGAAATGAAGCAAAATATACCCTATCTGTATAGCTTCTGGGGCATCCTACACGCTAACCATCTGCGACGTATAGGAGACCCAGAATATGCCCGCCAAGTTACAGAAATAAATCTAGAGATCAGTAATCAGGAGCACTCGCTTACTTTTATCAGCCAATGTCACCGTGTTTTAGGAGATTTAGATGCCGATGCAGGTAACCATGACAACGCCCAGTTTCATTATCAGGAAGCATTAAAAATTGCTCACAGCATTACTGATCAACCTACTCTAATTGAAGTTTTTCTTTGCCATGGACGCTGGTTAGCTAAAAGAGGTGAAGTAGCAGCAGCTCGTCGAGACTTAGATGAAGCATTGAATTACGCCGTTGCTGGAGGTTATCGCATCTACGAAGCTGATATTCGAGTGGGTTTAGCCTGGGCACATCTGGCAGCAGACAATCATTCAGTAGCCCAAAAGGAAGCAGAGAAAGCAAAGCGCATGAGTGAAGAGATGGGTTATCACTGGGGGCAGGTGGATGCACAAGAGGTGTTGGAAAGGTTAGAGACCTCTCCCTAGCCCTCTCCTGTTAGGAGAGGGAACAAATTTAATTTCTAAATTGGAGGATGCGAGAAGACTAAAAAAGTTTTTCTAGAGACACTGGTAAATCTGGAAAAGCTAAAGACGCTAATTCTCCTTGCTCCCAAACCCAATAATCTAAGTAATCATTGCCTTGGGGATTACGGAAAACATGAATTTTTTTACTAGCTAAATCCAAGACCCAATATTCTGGAATATTCGCAGCAGCATAAATTGATTTTTTCAGTTCCAAATCTTTTTGCAAGCTGGTATTGGCAACTTCTACCAGCCAATAAATATCTTCTGGGTAAGGATGATGTCTAGTACCGCTGCGCGGAAGTCAAGAGTCAAAAGTCAAAAGTCAAAAGTCTTTTAGCACAAAGGTTTCAAGCTTTTTAAATGGGTGTTGTATTTACGCCCAAGTCCACTAGATTCGGGAAGCCTAACGATTGCAATATCTGGTTCAGGCTCAGAATCGGCTAAAGTTATTGCGCCATTAAATCTCACTTCAGCTTTTCCCTTCAATAAATCTTCTAAATATCTCACTCCCCGCTTTGCTGTATTGTAATGTAGCGGTGATTCTGTACTCATCTCAACTATTTCTCCCGCTAGCAACTCTACAGATTGGTCATTCAATATCTGAGCTTTAATCATTTGATGATATTGAACAACTGACCATTTAGCTAGGGTTTTCATCGCTGGATACTGAATTACGTAACGGGCAATTATTCTACTATTGTATTAATGTATTGAAGTTGCGCTCAAGGAAATCAGCGATCGCCTTTTCCGTCTACCTATTCCAATTTGCTAATCTTCAATTATCTCAATTCCCTGTTCCTTTTGGCAAAATCACTGATACAAGAAAGCCAAATATGGCGATCGCCTATTGCCTATTCTAGCAAAACGCGATCGCTTTTTCGGGCTCACTATTCCAACTTTCTCAACTGAAAACTAAATAACCTAACCCTGTAAGTTCATCCCTGATGCTTCATTTAGTCTTCCGCAAAAATATAACGACGTAACTCAGAAGGATCGGGTTCGGGGCTATTTTCTGCAAACTCTACTGCATCATCAATAACAGCTTGTATTTTCTGATCGATATCTTTCAGCTCTTGGGCTGTGGCTAATTTTTTCTTAGTTAGATAATCAGCAAACCTAGTAATGGGATCTCGCGCCGCCCAAAATTCTTTTTCTTCAGCAGAGCGTAATTCATCAGGATCAGCTAGAGAATGACCTCGAAAACGGTACGTAAGAGCTTCAATGAGAGTTGGTCCTTCTCCAGCACGAGCACGTTCAACTGCTTCTTGAGCTGCAGATCTCACTGCTAAAACATCCATCCCATCAACTTCACAGCCCGCCATATTAAAGACGCTAGCTTTTTTATAGATTTCTGGTTGAGAAGTAGCGCGATCGTGAGCCATGCCAATCGCCCATTTATTATTTTCTACTACATAAATAATTGGTAATTTCCATAAGGCGGACATGTTTAAACATTCAAAAAATTGACCATTATTACTGGCACCATCCCCAAAGAAACAAGCGGTGACTTGATCTGCATTGGCATCTCCTAGAGCATCTTTGCGATATTTACTCTGAAAAGCTGCTCCCATGGCGACGGGAATTCCTTCAGCCACAAAGGCATAACCACCTAAAAGTTTATGTTCAGCGGAAAACATATGCATCGATCCACCACGCCCTTTACTACAGCCCGTGGCTTTACCAAATAATTCTGCCATCACTTCTCTAGCAGGAACCCCTGCACTCAAGGCATGAACGTGATCGCGATAGGTACTACTGACAAAGTCTTCATCACGACGCATGGCTCGAATGACTCCTGTAGATACTGCTTCTTGACCATTGTAGAGATGGACAAAACCAAACATTCTGCCTCTATAGTACATCTCGGCACATTTATCCTCAAATAAGCGCCCCAATACCATATCTTCATAGAGCATTAAACCTTCTTCTTTAGTAATTTTGATTGAAGAGTAGTCAAATTTAGGGACAGTTCTTTCAGCAGCCATAGAGTCTATAAGTATCTAGAATATTAATACAAATTTCACTTGCAATTTTATATCCTCGCTTATTTAGTGCGACTTGGCAATTAAAGAATGAGAGATAGAAATGTGAAATTTTCCAGTATCTGCCCATTTCAAGTGGTGTGATTTTAATATTTTTTATCTAGCCACTTTGGATAAACGGTATTCCTGGTTAATGCTTGATGAGTATTCCCATCAATAGAAGTCATAGTATCAGTAATACTTTTGACTAAACGAATAGCTTTTTTGCGTTCTTCAATAAACTGAATTATTTCTGAAGCGAATTTAGGATTTATTTGGATGAGATTGACAATTACTTCAGCCGGAATAACCGCTAATTCAACATCATTATCAGCAATTGCTGTAATAGGGCTAACTTCACCAGGGTAGAGCGCCATTTGTCCAAACACATCGCCTACTCCAAACTGTTTATCTGTACGAATTGACCCTTGATGATCTGTTACCAGTGATTGAACTCGACCTTTGTAAATAGAATAAAGTCCTGCATCTGGTAGACCTTCTTTGGTAATTAACTCTCCAGAGCCATAAACTTTAAATTGGGATGTGCTTGCTAGTTGTTCGATTTGAGTATCATCGAGATTAAAGAAATAGGATAGGGAGCGCAAATAAGCAAACATTTCTGACTGACGATTTTTCATGATCTGAGGTACTGCGCCAGGAAATTGATTATGGACTGGAACTTCGTATCTTACAGCCTGGGGATAAGCAATGGTAAAACCTTCGCGTTTAACCAAATAATAAAATTTAGCTAATAGGGTAGAGCCCGCAACCAGACCGTTTAAGCCTGGCACTGTCAAATACCACAGGTCATAATTAATGGCATAATCTCCGTAGGAACTAATAACGGCATACCCACTACCGGGTTTAATCTCTGAGACTCCATCGGTCAAGCTATGGAGAGCAGGAATAACCTTATTAGGAGAGTCATCGTATGATAAGCTCACAGAAATTTTTTCCAATCTGGCTTTTGAACCTTCATTATTAATGGCTACCTTTGATAAAGCAGCGTTCGGTACAATAATTTTCACAAAACCACTATCCAAAGTAACTGCCCACCAATTCTGATCTATTACATGCCCTCCCGAACCATCAAACTCGATCCAATCACCTATTTTAAACGGCTTAGAAAACAGTAAAAGAAATCCCGATACCAAATTGCTTAAAGTATCTTGCAATGCCAGACCTACTGCTAAAGAACCAACCCCCAAAGCAGTAGTCAAGCTACTAATGTCAACTCCCCAGATTCCTGAGATCAAGTAATAGCCAATTCCTAGAATTACCAATGCTCTTGCTACTTGAAAAAAAAGATTAGGAACTTGTACTTGAAATTGTTTTTCAGGTTTTTTGGTAGTTAAGATGGCATTGATGAAGGCAATACCCACCAAAATAATTGTCACCCAAGTAATAGATTCCACTATCCGCACCGAGTCCTCCGTCTTGGCAATTGCCAAGAGTTCTCGCATGACCAATAGTACTGCTAGGGGTGGTAATACATATTGCTTGAGTTTTCTAATCGCATTTGCCAGTGGATGTTGTTGTCGTTTTAATTGTTCAGCTAATTCTCCTAATAAAATACTGAGGAAAGGAAATCCAATTCCTAGAGTTAGCAGCCACGAAATAAAAGTTTTATCCATAATGCTCTCTTTTTTGTTACCTTTTCCAGTAACCAAGTAATAAAAAACTAAATTATCTATCAAAAATAAGGTTGAAATTAACTTATGACATGAATTAAATCATGAAACTCTCAGCAATAAATAATGATTATTGAAAATGTCTAATTAAGACGAAATCCCCCACAATGAATGGTAGGTTGCATAATTAAACGAAGATTACTCAGGGAAATTTCTCTATTTTAATTTTCCAAGTTAATAACAGAGGGATTACAACTGTATAAAAATGTCCAAATTATTGAATGTATGTCGCTGTTAAATAAATTCACGATCAAATCTCGACTGGTAAGCTTGCTTTTAGGAGTGAGTTTGAGCTCACTTTTAATTGCAGGAATATTAAGTTATTTACAATTTAGAAGTGCCATTCAAAAACAAGTTTTTGAGAAACTAGTAGGGTTGAGGGCTACTAAAAAGAATAAGATTGAGATGTATATGCAAAACTTGCGGAGTCATGTGGAAACTTTGAGTGAAGATCCCATGGTAGTCTCTTCAATGGTAGAATTTAACTATGCCTATGGATCTCTTGAAAATGAGATTATTCCTGCTGAGTGGTCAGAAGCTATTGAATATTATTACAAAACCAAATTTCTCCCTCAACTCTCAGAAAACATCCAAGGAGAGCCAATTTTTGCCAACTATAATCCGCCAACTCAAGTAAGTCAATATTTGCAGTATTACTACATTGCGAATAATTCTTTTCCTGTGGGAGAAAAATCAAAACTAACCAAATCTAGAGATGATAGCGACTACACTAAGTTTCACAATAAATACCATCCTCTTTTTCGTAATTTACTACAAAAGTTTGGTTACTATGATTTATATTTGATTGATTTTGGCAGTGGAGAAATTGTCTACTCTGTAGAAAAAAAAACTGACTACGCTACTAGTTTAGACCGTGGTGCCTATCGTCGTAGTGGTCTAGCTGAAGTCGTGGAAGCAGTGCGAGATAATCCGGGAAAGGGTTTTGTTCAAATAGTAGATTTTGAACCTTATGCTCCTGCTTATGGCACATCAGCAGCTTTCTTCGCCGCCCCTATTTATAATGGCCCCCATTTGGTAGGAATTCTAGCAGTTCAATTACCAATTGATAAGATTAATTCTATTTTGTCTGGCAATAAAAATTGGCAAGAGGAAGGTTTAGGGAAAACAGGACAAGTTTATATAGTAGGCTCAGATTTGCTAATGCGTTCTGATTCTCGCTTGCTGTTAGAAGATGCTGAAAAATATTTCAAAAACTTGAATCAAACAAAAATTCCTAGTCAAATTATTAATTTAATTAAACAATTAAAGACTTCAATTTTATTGCAGTCGGTAGAAACTACAGCTGCAAAATCAGCAATTAATGGTGTTTCAGGAATAGAAATTATCGATGATTATCGAGGTGTTCCTGTAATTAGTGCCTATGCACCCCTTAGAATTGAAGGTTTAAAATGGAGCTTGATTGCTGAAATTGAGCGTTCAGAGGCTTTTCAGCCAATACTTGCTTTTCAAATATACTTTAGTATCTTGGTTGTTATTCTGTTGCTCTTAATAACTTGGTTAGCTGATTTGACATCTCATAACTTTGTTAAACCGATCCAAACTTTAATTGATGCTGCACAACAAATTAAGGAAGGGAAAAATATCAAAGTTGCATTAGATCGCCAAGATGAATTAGGTGAATTAGGAAATATATTTAGTGACATTGCCGAGGAAATGAATACTCAGCAACAACTTTTAGCAAAAAAGAAGCAAGAAAATGAAACTTTTCTGGCCAATATTTTACCGCCAAACGCGATCACTCAATTCCAAAATGGGGAAAAGCAAATTGCTGATTCTCTTGCGAAGGTTACTATTTTATATGCCAAAATAGTTGGTATTAACAGCCTGTCTCAGGAAAAGTCGGCCACAGAAGTGAGTGTCATTTTAAACCAGTTAGTAGTTACTTGCGATCGCTATGCAGGGGAATATGGTTTAGAAAAACAAAATACGATTTGGGGTAACTATGTCGCTGTTTGTGGTTTATCTGAAAGTCATTTAGACCAACAAGAGAGGACTGTTAATTTTACCTTTAAAATGATCGAAGCAATCGAACAAATTAATCGAGAGTACCAAGTTTACCTAGGTTGGCGAATTGCTATTCACTCGGGTAAATTAATGTCAGGAATTGTGGGAGATGAGAAATTCTCCTATAAGCTCTGGGGGACAACTGCAGATATTGTTACCAATCTCAATGCTCAAGGATTTTACAATAGCATTATAGTTACTGAATCAATTAAAAATCGTTTGTCAGACAGTTATTTATTCGTGCCATCCGAGGCGATTAAAGTTGAAGATGCAGAAACAATCGCTACTTGGATGCTGATCTCTACTACTAGCTCTTTCTCTCAACAAATACAATTAGTGCAGAAATCTTGTACGAAATTAATGTCTCAAGCTGATGCTACAGCTAAACTATTCTCCGAACGACTGTTGGCAATAGCACCTCAAGTTTGTTTGGTGTTCCAAAGTAATTTAAACAGCCAGCCAACAAAACTTATGGATACATTGCAAGTTGCAGTTAATGGTTTAAGTAATTTACCAGAACTTTTCTCTACTGTTCAAGATTTAGGTCGCAGATATGCAAATTATGAAGTTATAGAAGAAGAATATAAATCTGTAGGTGAAGTTTTAATTTGGACATTGGAACAGAAACTTGGTGAAGATTTTACCCCAGAAGTAAAGCAAGGTTGGATTTATGTATATACTTTATTGAGTTTGGTAATGCGAGATGCTGCTAAATCTACAAAATATAGTCAAAACTTATCTTTAACTATAGAGAAAGAAGAATTATAAAAACTCAAGTCTACGTTTAATTATTGTTTATTTTGTCTAGTTTATAAGTTTTAATATGGGATTTCTCGATCAGAAAAAAATTTGTTTTTTTTTAGTCATACTGTTAGCAGCTTGTAGTAATCCATTACAGTCATCAAATAATGACTCGGAAGTTAATGCGATTAAAGATAATCCCTATCTTCGATTCAAACAAGAAACTGCATCTTTAGAGCCTTTAACGGAAACATCTTCAATCGTTGCCAAATCTAAAACTAAAAAACAAGCTACTAAAGATTCTGAAATTAATCTTCCTCTAGTTCGACCCCTTGATATTGAAGGCAATATAAATATTGCTGGGACTACAGGAACTATGCTGCTCAATCAGTTGATTTATGATCGCTTTGTGCGTCAAGGTTATTCAGATCTAATTAACTTTAGTATGATCGGCACTAATGAATCGATTAAAATTTTCTGTGAAGAAAAAAAATTCGACCTACTTACCCTTGCGCGACCAATGCAAGAATCAGAAATCCTTGCTTGTCGAGATAATGGGATTGAACCAATCAATTTTCTTATTGGAAAAGATGCTGTTGTAATTGTAGTTAGTAGTCAAAATAATTTTGTTAATAAAGTCAATTTATCAATGCTAGCTGCAATTTTTACTAAGGAAAAATGGTCTGATATAAATTCTAGTTGGCCTAATAAATCTATCGAGCGCTTCCTGATTGACTCTGGTGCATCTTTTGATCTGGTTGCGGAAAAAGTTTTAGCCGGAGATGCATCGTCTTTAGTTAATACATCTAATACAAATCTTTATTTATATGAAGATCAAATAATTCAACAACTCAGCACTAATATTTATGGTATTAGTTTTTTAAGTAATTCTGTATTTAAAAAAGCTTCTAAATCTTTAAAAAGTCTTGTTATCGATGGTACTACACCAGAATCAATAAATTTCAACCATAAAACTTATCCTTTAGAAAGGTCTTTATATATTTATGTTGATCGCAATCAAATAAAACAAAATTCTCAACTCAGTTCTTTTGTTAATTTTTATTTAACTAATGTTAATGAAGAAATTGAAAACGCAGAACTGTTTCCTATTGCTTTAGAAGAGTTAAATAAATCAAAGATTAAATGGTTACAAGTTATGGGAATTAAACAATAGAGCAAGGATAAGATAAATACTTAAACTAAGAAATTTAATTCTTGTTCGTAAAATCTAGTCTGCAGAAGATAGTGCTAAGGGATCACTGATATTTAAAAACTCACCATCACAACTAGTAATGAAATAAGCATGGCTCCAAAATTCACCATCTTTTGCTGTGTTATCTCCATTAAAAGATAACTCTTGTTTTAAATAAGAAGATGATACAGTTTTTATTTGCTTCACCAATTGAGAGAGTTTGGTTTTTGGTGGAAAGCGAAGTAATAGTTGAATTTGTTCAGCTTCACCTCGAACATCAATTAATTGGCAATCGTAGCTGGCTAAAGTATCTTCAAAAATTGTTTTTAACCGTGTTACTATTTCTGAATCGATAATTTTTTGACCATTCTTGGTTAATAGGGTTATCCGAGTAGCGAGAAAAGCGAAATACTCTTCTTGAAGATTAATTGTTTGTTCTTGTCTAATTTGTTCACTGACTTGAACAACTCCTCTTGCTAAAACTCCTAAATCATATCGGCAAGATGTTAAATCAGTTATTTGAGGTATATTTTCTGCATCGGCTAAATTATCTTTAGCTGCTAATACCTGAGTTAGTGCTACTGCAATCCTCTTTACTTTTTGTTGGTACTGCAAAAACTTAGGATTTGTATTCTGTAATTTTTTCAACAGGATGTAATTAAGTAAAAATAATAGACCTAACAGCCAGCATACAGTCAGAAAGCGATATATATTAGTAAGGATATTTGCCCATTTGTAACTATTTTCTAATAGTATTTCTAAAGCTTTTGTTTCCTCTTTAAGTGGAGTAATCAACTGTGTAGTTAATTGTTCAACTTGAGGCTTGGTATTGAGAATAATACTGGTATGAGATTCTACTAAACGAGATGGGAATTCGTCTTCTGTTAATCCGTATTCAATTGATAGTTGAGATAACTGAGCCATCAAAGACTCTATTTCTGACTGAATTTTCTCATCAACGGCAATGTTATATAATAATAAATTACGTATTAATTTACTAAGATTACTTCTTAAATTAGCCAATTGAGATGGAGTAAGACTTTCTGCTTTTTCTTGAGCTGCAAATTTTGTTTCTAACTGATTAGTAAGGAGAGGTAAGTAACGCAAAGAATTTTTTAATTGGGCATTCTTAGATTTAAAACTTTCGTTAAGATTTGCTTTTTTGTCAAGTAAATTATTGATATCTTCCAGAATAATCTCTAATTCTTTTTGAGATTTAGTATCAATAAACATAGGTATATTTTTTAAGTTTACTTGAAGAGACTGTTGATCAATTAAATTCTTAACTAGAGGATCATAAGAAGTAAATAATTCATAGCGTGATTTCAGTATTTCTTGATTAAAATCAGCATCTAACTGTTGTAATTTAATCAGATTATCTTGATACTCTTGATACGGTTTAGTGCTCGTATCAAAGCTTTTACTAATTAAAAAGAATGATATTAGTAAAATAATAATCACACTAATTATTCTTATCAGTGGTTTGAGGGCTTTTCTTAACTTAGATAGCCTTCTAGCCAGAGGATGCTGATTTAATCTAAACATTTTATATTTGAATTTTTTTTAATCTAATTTACTAAAAAAGTTAAGATAGTGGCTCACCTTGATATTCTCCTGTTAAACTTCTCAAAAAGCTAATGATCAGATCGACATCTTGTTGCGGAATATCTACCCCTAACTGATATTTACCCATCAGCTTAATTGCTTCATCCAAAGTTTGAGGATTGCCATCATGAAAATAAGGTGCGGTCAACTCGATATTTCTGAGACTAGGAACTTTAAATACATAACGGTCTTCTTCTTTCCCAGTAATGTTGTATCTTCCATAATCTGATTTAATGACATTACCACGATCAGCAAAATAATCACCAAAGAGTCCCAAAGATTGAAACATATTGCCACCTACTAGCATCCCTTGATGACAAGTGATACAGCCATAGGATTTGAATAAGCTATACCCTTCTTTTGCTTGCTGGGAAATAGCGTTTTTATTGCCTTTTAAATAATAATCAAATTGGGCATTGGGAGTATATAAAGAACGCTCAAAAGTAGCTATTGCATCCTTAATATTATCTTGGTTAATTTCTTGATTGTATAGTTTCTTGAATGCCTTAACGTATTCAGGAGAGTCATTAAGCTTTTCGATAATTTCTGACCAACCTAATCCACCCATTTCTTTTGCGGCTGATATTGGCCCCTCTATTTGTTCTTCTAGCGATTTAGCTCTGCCGTCCCAAAAGTAGCGAAAGAGAAACCCACTGTTATAAACAGTAGGGGAATTTACCCCAGTGTTGCTACCGAGCATACCTACGGATGTGGGTATGCGGTCTGTTCCGCCTTTATCTAGTAAGTGACAAGTTGCACAAGAGATAGTATCGTTGCTAGATAGTTTGGGGTCGTGAAATAGTTGGTTACCCAATTGCACTTTTGCCTCATCTAATTCAAGGTTAATAGGAATGGGCAAAATTGGTTCAGTAGCCAGCGCGATTTCTCTATTATTAATTAAATCTGTTGTTTGGCTAAAGCTTTGTTGCTTCAGTTGCTGAATTCCCCAGACAGCAAGTATGGCGAGACTAAAAAGTAATCCTAAAACAAATATTTTACTTAATTTTTTTTGGAATAGTTCTCTTGTTGTCATAAAAACTGTTTAGAATCAAGTAAACCTTTGCAGCTTACGAAAATAGATATTTATTAGATTTTTTTTTTAATTATTATTTATTACTTCTTACTTTAATACCTAAGGAAGATCTAAAAAAGTAATTTCTGTTACTCTAATTTAAGATTTAACTTTTTTTTCTGAGAAGCAATTAAAAGGTTTTTATTTATTAGATCTCTCTTCCCTAAAATTTGGCCACCGAGGCTTTACAGGTATTTGCTAACTAACCTTAACTAGTATAGATTCTTGTTCTTCCTTGACCTCAAAACTGGATAAAGGAGATTGTGCTGGGCCATTTAAAACTTTGCCATCGGAGGCAAATTCTGAACCATGGCAGGAGCAAAAAAGACTATTTGAGGTATTTTTCCAATCCAGCTTGCAGCCTTGATGAGTACAAACTGTACTAACAGCAGTAAGATTATTATTGCTATTGCGAAATACAATAAGATTAGATTTGCTATCAATTAAATATCCATTCTCCGTTAGCTCTTGTGCAGTCCCTACGGTAGTATAGCCATCAGCATCGGGTATTTGAGTAGTCGGTTTAGTAGTAGCTTCGGTACCAGAGGTTTCTTCCCTTGCTTCTTGAGAACAAGCAGCAAGAGCTATGGGAAAATAACTTGCTAGCAATCCAATTCCAGCCCAATTAAAAAATTTTCGACGTCTCACTTAAATAATTTAGACAGCATAGTTTTACTCAATTATTTTATTTATATATCAAAGTTTGATGGGTTTTGTACAGAAACTTGCAAAATTTTAAAAACTGTTTACAGTTAACTGGCAACTTTAACTTCAAGAAATGCCTCTTTCGCTACTACTTGTTCGGATGCTTTTTTTGAGATTATGTTTTTCCCTGATAATTCATTTTTCATAATTCATCCTTTCCTTCCTTCGTGATACGATTTATAAGCATATTTGCGTAAAGTATGAAAATTTCTAAAATCATTCCTGCTAATAAAGTAAAGTTCGATTGTATGCAAGATATCAGCAGTCTTAGTTCCCAGTTGGATTCAGGGTCAGAAAAAAATCAATTAAAACTTATTCCTCAGCTCATTGAAACTGGAGAAACTGGCTATCAGACTTTAATGGCATGGATGGGTAATTGTCGCGATCGCGGAATGGCCACAATCCCGATGGGCAAAGCTTATCAGATTCTCTATCAACTTGGTACTCCTGAGACTAAAGAATTTCTCGCCCAGAACTTTCCCACAGGAGTTATACCTCTCAAATCAGAATCTAATATTGACTATCAACCTCTTCAAAGACTTTTAGCCGCTCAAGATTTTCAGCAAGCAGATCTAGTAACAATCCAAAAATTATGTGAATTAGCTGGAGAATCGGCGATGGAGCGAAAATGGCTTTATTTTACAGAAGTTGCAAGTTTTCCCATCACAGATTTTCAAACTATTGATCAGCTTTGGTTAGTCCATTCTGAAGGTAAATTTGGTTTTTCTGTACAGAGAAAGATTTGGTTGTCTTTAGGTAAAGATTTTGGGCAACTTTGGGAAAAAATTGACTGGAGAAAAGGTAATAATTGGACTCGTTACCCTAATGAATTCACTTGGGATCTAACTGCTCCTAGAGGTCATTTACCTTTGTCTAATCAGTTAAGAGGTGTGCGAGTAATCGATGCAATTTTTAAACATCCTGCTTGGAATCAGTAAACATAGAAATGAATCAAGAGGAGATTTTGAAACGGCTTTTACAGCAGGTTGCCGAAGGAAATTTAAGTCCCGATCGCGCTTGGGATAAATTGCGAAATTTTGGGTTTGAATCTTTAGAAGAATTTGCCAAAATCGATCATCATCGTAGTCTGAGGAATGGTTTTCCTGAGGTTATTTGGGGTGCAGGAAAAACGACCGAACAGATTATTAAAATAATTCAGTTAATGGAGCAAAAAAATCAGGATTTAGAGCAAAAAAACCCGATCATGGCAACATTGATCGAGCCAGAGATTGCCGAAAAATTACAAGCAGCAATTCCCCATTTACAATATTATCCTGTGGCTAAAATAGTCTCGATCGCAGATTTTGAGGCAACTCCTAAACAGCCAGGGGTCATCAGTATTGTTACCGCAGGTACTTCCGACATTCCCGTTGCCGAACAAGCAGCCGTCACCGCAGAATTGTCTGGTTTTCAAGTGACTCGTCTTTGGGATGTGGGAGTTGCCGGAATTCATCGACTTTTGAGTAACTGGCATTATTTGGCAGAAGCAGATGTCTTAATTGTCATTGCTGGAATGGAAGGCGCTTTACCTAGTGTGGTTGCTGGTCTAGTGGATTGTCCAGTCATCGCAGTTCCCACCAGTGTCGGCTATGGTGCTAGTTTTGGAGGAATTGCTGCTTTGCTAACGATGTTAAATTCTTGTGCTTCTGGCATCGGAGTGGTGAATATAGATAATGGTTTCGGCGCTGCTATTTTAGCAGGTCAAATCTTGCGGACAGCTAATAAACTACGCTAAATCATTTAGTATTTATCTGTAATTTTTCTGGTTCATTGTGCTTTTTTCCTGATTTTTTCACTATAGATTTGTAATTTTTCGTTAGAATGAAGTCCTGTAAAATTCAAAATAAAGAGTTATGCACGATTGTATTATCATAGGTGCCGGACCAGCAGGCGCAACGGCAGCTTATAATCTGGCGAAACAAGGACGTTCTGTGTTGGTAATCGATAAAGGGCGTTTCCCTCGTTATAAGCCTTGTGGTGGCGGAGTTTCTCCTGCGATCGCAGATTGGTTTGATTTTGATTTTACGCCTGTGATTAAAACTACAGTTTCGAGCGTGAAATATACTTGGAAATTTGGCGATCCTGTGGAAATTGCCCTAGAAGATGTGGCTCCCATGTGGATGGTTAAACGGGATGAGTTTGACAATTTTTTGATTCAGAAAGCGATCGCTCAAGGAGCAGAATTTAAAGATAGTACAGAAGTTACAGGAATTAACCTCGAAGATCAACAGTGGCAAGTGAGCACTGAAGATGGTGTTTTTACCTCATCTTATTTAATTGCTGCTGATGGAGCAAATGGTCCTACTGCGGGCTGGTTAGGTTTTAAATCACCACAAAAAGTAGTTGCAGCTAGTTTGGAAGTGACCACAGAAGTATCGGAAAAACGTCAGAATTTAGCTTATTTCGATTTTGGCTCTCTCAAGAATGGTTTTATGTGGAGTTTCCCCAAACAAGATAGCTATTCATTTAGTGGTGCTTTTGTCAGAGATCACAAAGGTAAACCCCAAGAAATCAAAAAACAATTAACTAATTTTGCTGATAAATTTGGTGTTGATCTAGCAAATAGTCAGTATGCCGAATCGACTTTGAACTTATGGCAGGCAGATTCTCCCTTACACAGCGATCGCTCTTTAGTAGTGGGAGAAGCTGGGGGAATTGTCGATCCTCTCATTGGAGAAGGAATTCGCCCTGCTATTTTTACAGGCATGAAAGCAGCAGTAGCAATCTCAGCAGCTTTAGATGGCGATAATTCTGCTTTGGCTAATTATAGTGAGGTCATAAAAACCGAATGGGGTTCTAATCTGGCGAAAGCACAAACAGTGGCGGGAATGTTTTTTAGATTTCCGAAAATTGCCTATAAATTGGGAGTTAAAACCCCAGCGGCTGGTCAAATGATGGGGAAAATTCTTTGTGGAGAATTAAGCTATTCTGATGTCGCGGAAAAAGTTACCCAGAAGTTAAAAATTCCTGGATTTGGTCGCTAGAAATCTCAGTATTTCTTCCATTCGGGGCAATTTATGAATTGTCCCAGCAAAATCCCGAATTTTTTCAGATCAACTAATACAAAAGTATTTTTAAAAAAAATATTTAATTAAAAAGATAATTCTGCAATTTTAAAGCTAGTATTATGATTTGTTACTTAGATAAAAACCCTAGAGAGAAAAATTGCTGTTATGATAGCCCGTATCGCTCGTCGTGAAAAGCCAAAATATTAGTGGTTCTGAAGGAGACTTGAGGGTGAAGAAAATAGATTTAAATGGCAGAGCATTCCATTTTATTGGCATTGGTGGAATTGGCATGTCTGCTTTGGCACATATTGTTGCGAAACGTCAGCTACCAGTATCGGGATCGGATTTACGAACTAGCCATATTACCGATCGCCTAGAGGCTTTAGGGGCCAAGATTTTTGCTCGTCAAGAAGCCAGGAATTTAGAGCCTTTTGCTATGGTGAATTCGGCTAATTCCCGAACTCTATCTTCTATCGCAACTGCCAATGGAGAAACAGCAGCCAAGTTAGTTGCGACTCAAGTCAAGAACTGTGATCGAGATCTGGCGACAGCAGGTAACGATTTGCCTCAAATAATTTGTTCCACAGCAATCAATCCTTCTAACCCAGAATATCAGGAAGCGATTACATTAGGATGCCCAATTTTTCATCGTTCTGATTTGTTGGCAGCGCTGATTAACGAATATTCCAGTATTGCCGTATCAGGAACTCACGGAAAAACTACCACTAGTAGCGCGATCGCTTATATGTTACTTGCGGCTGGTTTAGATCCAACTATTATCGTCGGAGGTGAGGTTGATGCTTGGGAAGGCAATGCTCGCGCTGGAGAGAGTGAATATTTAGTCGCCGAAGCTGACGAGTCCGATGGCTCTTTGGTCAAGCATTTTCCTGCTATTGGCGTTATTACCAATATTGAACTAGATCATCCCGATCGCTATCAAGACTTGACTGAGGTTATTGAGATTTTTCAGACTTTTGCTCAACAATGTGAAACCCTAATCGGCTGTATTGACGATCCCAATATTAAGCAACATCTCAAACTAGATATTAGCTACAGTCTCGAGCCTGATAGTAATGCTGACTATCTAGTGAAAAATGTTACTTATCACGATCGAGGGTCTCAAGCCGATATCTGGGAAAGAGGAAAATTTCTGGGTACTTTAAATTTAAAATTACTAGGAGCTCATAATCTGAGTAATGCTTTGTCTGCGATCGCAGCTGGACGTAAAATTGGTTTAGAATTTGCCACCATCGCCGATAGCTTGGCAAGCTTTACAGGAACTAAAAGACGTTTTGAACTCCGAGGAGAAGCGAATCAGATTCGTTTTATTGATGATTATGCCCATCATCCTAAAGAAATAGCAGTTACTCTCGTAGCCGCCAAATTAAGAATTAGTCAAAACCCTGAAAAACAAAGAGTAGTGGCCGTTTTTCAAGCCCATCGTTACAGTCGTGCCCAAGCTTTTCTCACAGAATTTGCTACAGCTTTTAACGATGCCGATCTCGTAGTAGTCACAGATATTTATAGTGCAGGAGAAACCAATAGCACGGGAATTACAGGGCAACAATTAGCAAATGCGATCGCGAAACATCATCCTCAAGTTCATTATCATGGGGATTTATCTTCTCTGCCTGAGTTTCTCCAAGCACAAATTTTACAACCAGGAGATTTAGCCATCTTCCTCGGAGCAGGAAATCTCAATCAAACCATTCCCAAAACTATTAGTTTGTACGAAGATCGCTAACAGCTAAGAAATCACTCTCTGAGATTCGCTGAGCTTCTTCCTCTCTCATCCTTGAGAATTAGTTGACAATCTGAAGCAATTTTGTTTTCTTAGAGATAGCAAAGAGCAAATACTATCAATATAAGTATAAATTTCTGATTATAAATACTTGGTTCTATTTTCATAGTAATTAATTATGGATTCCGCGATCGCCAATTTAATTCAGTCTGATATCAATTTGGCAAATCAGACTTCTTATCGAGTAGGAGGAGATGCTCAATGGTATGCTGCTCCGCGTAATTGGTCAGAACTAGAAGCCTGTTTCGCCTGGTATCAAAACCAAGATCTTCCTCTAACTCTATTGGGTGCTGGTTCCAATTTACTAATAAGCGATCGTGGTATTCCTGGATTAGTGCTTAGTACTCGTCACTTTCGTAGTTATCAATTTGAGAACCCAAGCGGCTTGTTAATTGCTGATTCGGGAGAACCGATTGCCAGATTAGCTTGGAAAGCCGCCAAACGAGGTTGGAAAGGTTTGGAATGGGCAGTCGGTATTCCTGGCACAGTGGGAGGTGCAGTCGTGATGAATGCGGGGGCACATCAGCAGTGTTTAGGCGATATTTTAGTTAGCGCCACTGTTTTATCGACCGACGGAACTTTAGAAGAACTAACAGCAGAAGATTTGCAATATAGTTATCGTACTTCCAATCTTCAAGGAACTGAAAAATTCGTCGTCAAAGCTGTAATACAACTGCAACCTGGTTTTACTAAAGACCAAATTATGAAACTTTCCAATGATAATTGGACACAGCGCAAAACTACCCAACCCTATCATTTACCTAGTTGTGGTAGCGTCTTTCGTAATCCTGAACCCCGCGCGGCAGGATGGTTAATTGAACAATTGAATCTCAAAGGTTATAAAATCGGTGATGCACAAGTGGCTCATCGTCATGCCAATTTTATTCTCAATTGTGGCCAGGCAACAGCTAGTGATATTTTTAACTTAATTCGTTATGTTCAAGAGAAAGTAGAATATCATTGGTCAGTATCCTTAGAGCCAGAAGTGAAATTGGTAGGGGAATTTTAATAGGGCTTCGCCTACCCAAGACTAGAGGCTGAGGTGAAGGAAAAGTAAACTTCTTACCTTAACTATATGATTTCAGCCTTTGTTTGGTTATTTCAACTCAATAGCTCTATGTTATTCTATAGTTTCGTTAATTAATCACAAAATATGGCACCAAATCCTTTTGGCAAAATGAAAGAACTCGCTGATGCTTTCAAAAAAGCTCAGGAAGTTCAACAAGGAGCACAAGAACTCCAAGCAGAATTAGAACAATTAGTAATTGAAGGGGTTAGTGGTAACGGTTTAGTTACAGTAAAGATGAGTGGTAATCAAGAGCCTCGGGGAGTAGAGATTGCTCCTGATGCAATTTCCCAAGGAGCAGATGCTGTCTCGGCAATGGTGACAGAAGCTATGACAGATGCTTATAATAAGTCCACTGAAACAATGCGTACTCGTATGGAAGAATTGACTAGTGGTTTGAATCTTCCAGGAATGGGAATGTAGAGATTAGTAATGAGTAATAAGTAATAAGTGAAAAATCACTTTTGACGCTTGCGCAGCTCTGGGATGGGGGCTAAAGAGTGATTGATGAATTCGTATCACTAGTTAATCCTGTCTCTTGGTGAGGGGCTGTCTTTTGAGGAAACCTCAAAAGGAGGACGCGATGTCGGAGGTTGCCTCCGACATTTCAGCCGTCCGTCTTGTACGCCCCGTGCGCGTTCCTTAGGCGAGGGCACCTTATCCGAAGGTGTATCCTTATGCGAAGCGGTACCCTTTAGGGTTAGGGCGCCAGGGCGGGAATGGGGGAATTACATTTAATCTTAGGTCTAAATAGATCAACCTGGGGAAAATACTCCCCCCATCCCGGCACCGCTTTTACGGCGG
>JASJDR010000343.1 GCA_030065615.1 Xenococcus sp. MO_188.B8
GAATGGGTAGAGCTGGATCTGGCGAAAATGCAGCAGATGTTGGAATTTTGGCAAAAACAGGATGAGGAAAATCCTGAGATGTCATTGTTGGAATTGTTGCAACGCGAAGCCGAAGCGGGGGATGAATTAGAATTTGAACGAGACGATACTTTAGAGGAGATGTTGGGGAAACTCAATGATAAAAGTCAGCTAGAGAAGATTAGTGAATTAGAGAATTTCCAAGGCAAGTTACGGGAATACCAGCAAAGAGGTTTATCTTGGTTGAGTTATCTAGAAAATCTTGGACTTAATGGCTGTCTGGCTGATGATATGGGTTTAGGCAAAACTGTCCAGGTAATTGCCCGTTTAGTCCAGGAAAGAAACGATCGCGATACGGTTGCGCCTACTTTATTAATTGCACCGACATCGGTTATTGGCAACTGGCAAAAAGAAATTACTAAGTTTGCCCCCCATCTGACTAGTATGGTGCATCACGGTAGCACCAGAAGTAAGGATGCTAAGGAGTTTCAAAACGCGATCGCGGATCGAGATGTTATTATTACTTCCTATACCCTGGCGCGCAAGGATGCCAAATTATTTAATAGTATTTCCTGGCAGCGGATTGTCCTCGATGAAGCTCAAAATATCAAAAATCCTAAAGCCGCTCAAACCAAAGCGATCCTGAAACTGGAAGCCCCGCACCGCCTGGCTTTAACTGGTACTCCCGTAGAAAACCGTCTCCTAGATTTATGGTCGATTTTCAATTTCCTCAACCCTGGGTATCTGGGGAAACAAACCCAGTTTAGTAAAGGTTTTGAGATTCCGATCCAAAAAGATAGCGATCGCGTTAAAGCGGTTACTCTCAAAAAATTAGTCGAACCTTTCATCCTGCGACGAGTCAAAACCGACAAAAATATCATCAAAGATTTACCTGATAAAGTTGAACAAAAAGTCTATTGCAACCTTACCAAAGAACAGGCTTCTCTTTACGAAGCAGTGGTGCAAGATGTAGAAAATCAAATCGAAGAAAAAGAAGGAATCGAGCGCAAAGGTTTAATCCTTGCGACCTTAATGAAACTCAAACAAATCTGTAATCATCCCCGACAATTTTTACAGGATGAAAGCGAATTTACGCCAACGCGATCGCATAAATTATCCCGTCTGCAAGAAATGATTGAAGAGGTACAATCTGAACAAGAAAGTTTATTAATATTTACTCAATTCCGCGAAATTGGTGATGCTTTACAAGCCTATCTTCGTCACAATTACCATTACCAAACTTACTATATTCACGGTGGTACAAATCGCACCAAACGGGAAAAAATGATATCCGAATTTCAAGATCATGATACTCCTCCAGCGATTTTTATTCTGTCCTTAAAAGCTGGGGGTGTGGGGATAACTTTAACTAAAGCTAACCATGTTTTCCACTTTGATCGTTGGTGGAATCCGGCAGTCGAAGATCAAGCAAGCGATCGAGCTTTTCGGATTGGACAAAAGAAAAATGTCTTTGTTCACAAGTTTGTTACCCTTGGTTCTTTAGAGGAAAAAATTGACCAAATGATTGAGGATAAAAAGAAATTATCGGAAGCAGTAGTTGGTGCGGATGAGTCTTGGTTAACGGAGTTGGATAATGACAAGTTTAAGGAATTAATTGCTTTAAATCGCAATGCAGTTTTGGATTAAGGATTTTAAGAGTACAGGACTTTGATTCGAATAAACAAGGAAATTAGTTAAATAATTTACAATCTAAGTTATATTCTTACTTTTTGGTCTTGATATCAATAATAGCCTCTGCTGCATAAGGGAGGTTATTTCTAACCCATATTGATATTTCATATACGCTGATTAAAGTTGATAAAACCTCAATAATTTTATCTCCATGCTTAATTACGAGCATTCCTGCTCTCTTTCTAACCCATGATTTTGACTCCGTTCAAAACTAGTTTTATCGTTACACCAAGCCCAAATTATAACTATTTAAGATGTTTTTTAACTAAAGTTGTAAAACGAACTCGGGACACTCAACATATTGTTAACCATTTAAATACAAACACTACTGGTAGTGGCTTTGAAGTGAATTTTACAATGATAGATTTTTAACGTTTGTAACGATCCAAGTTGAGTTGCGGTAGGGTTTTTGCTAATGGTGTCCCACAAACCCAACTGCAACTCCACGCTGCTAACTACAACAGCTGGTTAGGATCTAGTCAGGTAGATGAATTCGCCACGACTCTGACCGAGCCAGAGATCCGGGCCTCCATTTAGCATAGGATTGCCAAACCGAATCTCGGTTGGGCCTGGGTTGACGGTCACAAAGAGTTGTTCAACATTCCAGTCTGCATTGTCGCCAGTTGGCTCGAATCTTATGTAGACGGGAAATTCGTCCAGATCGTCCGAGTCGAGTTGAGGATTGCGGGGGTCGTTGAATGCAGCATTATTGACGTTGGATCCCGCGCCTAGAATATAGGTACGGTCAGAGCCTGCTTCAAAGTCATCGATGGATGAGTCGAGACGGAATTCTCGACCTCCTACAGCAATGTAGACCCTGCCATCAGTGCCTGCACCGCTTTTGGTCCCAGTGAGCACACGTGCGTCGATTCGGGTAATATTTGCCATTGTCGCTTCCTCCTAACTCTACTGTTATGATTTCCTGAAAACCCCTTGTAGTAAGATCTCTGCGCTGCTACTATGGCGAAAGTGAAGCTGTTACATCAAACTGCTATACTTAGGGAATAGGTCTTTCAGTCATTACCTAGGAAAACATAGGAGATTAAAACTCGGTCTTTTTTAGTTCACCTATGCTTCCAAACCTTATTAGAAGAGAGCTTAGATAAATCACAACAGTCGAGTTCCTAACTATTTATTAGACGGAAAATTTCTGGATATCCATCCTCCATAGAACAAATCAAAGAATTTTTCCGTATATCTATTCCACGTATAATTATATCAAGAAACTTGATGATGTAACTTTAGCGATATATTTCCCTCTACACAATGGTTTTTATCTGTGCTTGTCTAACAACCTTTGAAACAAACTATCAGATGCCCAAAAAGATGTATTTTGAAGACCTTGGACGATAGCAGGTAGATCTATGAGCTTCATAGTTGCTGCTTGATCCAAAATTCCGAGAATACCTGTAATGCTCAAACCTCTATCTTTAGCAACACGTCGCGCTTTCATATCATCCAGCAGAAGTAAGTCAGCATTGAGTTGCTGAGCTAAGAGGATAGCTGCGCGTTCTCCAGGATCGAGAAAATCGATGATAGCATCGGAATCTTGGCTAGTAGGCTGAATTTTGAGCCAGTCGGGTGGGGTTGCGATCCAAGTTCGAACAAGATTTGGGGCTTCCTTATCAAATAATTCGCTATAAACAGCCTGGGGAATGGTAATCTGCTGAAATAATTCAGGTAATAAGTCGATCTGCCCAATCAGAATCAGATAGTTGATCGGAGATGTATTAGACACAACAATCATTACTTGCTTAACAGATTGCGAATTGTCTGGACATCTTGTTCTAAATCATCCTCAGTATATGGCAGATAAGCTTTTTCTCGCTTAAGAAATTCGTAGGTTTCCCAACGAGAGGAAAAATTGAGTATTTGTCTAACTTCGGAGGCTCCAATACGACCTTGACGGTAGTAATCAGCCACAATCAGTTCTAGTACTCGGCGAGAAACATTGACGGGTTGTAATTGATTAGCTATGTTGTCGGGAAGTTCAATCGTAATCTGCATGATAATTTTCTTCTTTTTTGGGCGTAGAATTCAAAGTTTTGTTAGATCTTTGCTTATGTTCCAGCGAAACTAATTTACTTTTACTTGCTACTTGTTTTCTCTGCCAATCAGCAAATATCACCTTGAAATCATAGTTGAAAGACTTGGCGTGTTGCTCACGGATTTTGTGTAATTCTTCGAGAACTTCGTTTTCCCACATAAATTTACTCTCCCATCAATTTAAAGCTAATCTCAAGAAAGATGGGCTTTTTCTACAAACCCTCGTAAAATTTACCTGTACTTTCTCCTAAACCATTTGAGCTTTACTTTGAAAGTTTACGGGTCGTTTCACTTCAGCAACACACACTATAATATCAGCTCGCGCAGCCTCTGACATATCTTTGTTGTGATGATGAGTAACATTAGCTATCGAATAACTCAATATTTCTTTTCCAGCAAATGTCTTCAAAATCCGCGATATTAAATGTGATGAGAGCATCTATTCTTAAGTCAACATCAAGCAGGATTTCTCTGATAATCAGATTAACTAGACTGTATTTTTTATAACTTTTCGACTGTAAAAAAAATTGACTTAATTGCATTATATTTATATTTTTTTCCTGAACATGGATCGTATTTTTATTATTAATAACTGCTTTGAAATCAGCAAGCCAATTTTCTCTTCTTACAAATCTGGTATTTAATGTCTCGTATAATGAAGGCCAAGGAATTAAGATTCTGTGAGGATCAAGATAATCAAAAAGAAGCAAAGCGTTTTTATGGTAAGAATATCTTTCATCATACAAAGCAGATACAAACTAATTTAAAACTTCATACCATTTTTCTCCGGTTAGCTTTCGGTCAAAAGTAACTGTTTTACTACATTGATAATTATGATTAACTGCACCAATTAGATAATCTGCCAAATCAGCTTTGCCTAACCTAGTAAGTTTTATAGCTTGGTAACTTGCCCTTTTCCCGTTAAGCGAGCTTGCACCATTTTCTTATTCCTTACTTGAATTCCTTACTTTTATCGTAAGATATTTTCGAGCAAAACTCGGTAAAATTGAACCAGAGGAAAGGGAACAAGGTAAAGGTTTTAGAAGATCAAAATAATTTATATTCTCCTCAAGAGTGTAGATGATAACCGATGTATCTACATAAACTTTACTCCCAGATGGAATTACTAACTGTCCCACGAATCCCGTTCCTCTTTCAGTTGTCGATCTATATCTTCTGCACTTCTAAGAGCATGTTTACTACGGCTTTCTTCTATTAATTTTAATACTGATCGCTTTTGATTTTTTGGTTTTTCTGGGAGAACAACAAATACATTAACTGTATCGCCAATTTCTCCTTCAGGAATTTCAATTTCAATTTTCTTTCCTGGTAAAACTTTAGTTGTTAAGTGTAAAGCAGGTTGCATATTCTTATTTAATATTGGAATAAACTTTATTAATTACTTTCATGAACTTCATCTCTAGTTAAGGGGACAAAGATTTGAATTTCGAAAGGGTTGTTGAGCCAACGATAAATAATACTTTGGTTACTAGATATTGTTTGACGGTTAATGATTATTTCAATCGTTTCTGCTGTTTGAATTTCTTCTTGATGCTCTTGAGTACTTTCAATCTTTCCATGATTGACTTTTGCTGTAAATTTAATCTTCGACATTTTGTTTATCCCTTCTCTAGAGTAATTTTAA
Organism: Xenococcus sp. MO_188.B8; assembly: GCA_030065615.1. Taxonomy (GTDB): domain Bacteria; phylum Cyanobacteriota; class Cyanobacteriia; order Cyanobacteriales; family Xenococcaceae; genus Xenococcus. The sequence goes on from JASJDR010000343.1 coordinate 5,402, forward strand.
ATGAAATGAGAGAAGTAGTCCGCTACGAGGTGCAAGCGTCTCGTTCGTTTGCTATGATGTTCGCACGACAAATCAAATCAGATAGCTATATTCTTATTGCTTAATTCCTAGATTATCATTCAACAGGCTTAAGAAGAAATAATATAATCATTTTGGAAGCTAAAAAGTTAGCAAATTATGGAAATAGATAAATTAATCAAAGCAAAACGAGAACAAATTATTGCTATTGCAGCACAACATGGAGCTAACAATCTGCGAATATTTGGCTCTGTTGCAAGGGGCTACCGTGTACACACAAGTTGATACTGAGAGAGTTTCCAACCCCAGAAAATAGATTCAAATCGTTTTAGACCATGAACTAAAGTAGGCATACCAGGAGGTCTCTGGGAGAGATAACCAGACCAACCACCCA
>JASJDR010000344.1 GCA_030065615.1 Xenococcus sp. MO_188.B8
AGGGAAGTAGGGAAATAGCGGTGCGACCCCGATGAGTTTTACTCATCTAGGGAACGCGCACCAAGATAGGGAGGTAGGGAGATAATTAGTCCCCAAGTCTCCAAGTCCCCAAGTCCCCAAGTCCCCACGCATTTTTTCGCTCACCTCTTCCTTGTCCACCCCCTCTCCCCACACTCTCTACCTTCTTCCCACACTCCCCCCTCTCACCTAACTAGTAATTTATAAATACTGAATCGACGCTCTAGCAGAGGTGATTCTATGTAACAATAAAATCACATAAATCTTCATATCAGTTAAAAAAAATAAAAACTATTTATAAAATATGATATCAGAATTGCAAGATAATGGAGTCACGACTAGTTGTGATATTGCGATCGCGGGTGGTGGGATTGTCGGGGTTACCCTGGCTGCTATCTTGAAAAACTCGGGGCTAAAAGTAATTATCGTGGAAGCAAAACCCTTAGAAGTTGCAGCAGCGAGAACTCAAGCCTATGCCTTTTCCTTGCTTTCTAGTCGTATTTACGAAGGAATTGGCATCTGGAAGGAAATAATCCCCCATATTGGAAAATTCAAACGCATTAGACTTTCTGATAGTGATTTTCCTCAGATAGTTAAGTTTGAAACCGCAGATTTAAACACTGATTATCTTGGTTATGTTGCCCAGCACAATGTTGTCTTGACCGCTTTACAAAAATATATTACCGATTGTGATAATATTCACTGGCTATGTCCAGGAGAAGTCACGGATGTCGTTTACCAAGATGATGCGGCCCAAGTAGCTGTCAAAGTTAAAGGACAAAAACGTTACCTCAAAGCTAAATTAGTTATTGGTGCTGATGGCGCACGCTCTCATATTCGCTCGTTAGCGAAGATTACGACCCGTGGCTGGAAATATTGGCAATCTTGTATTGCTTTTACCATCAAGCATACAGCAGCCGAGAATGATACGGCTTTTGAAAGATTTTGGGCCACAGGGCCGATGGGAGTTTTACCCTTACCAGGAAATCGTTGTCAAATTGTCTGGACCAATCCCCACGAGCGAGCGAAAAAGCTACAAGCCCTAGAAGAAAAAGAATTTATCAAAGAACTCGAATATTATACTCAAGGATCTTTAGGAAACTTAACATTAGCTAGCGATCGCGTTATTTTTCCAGTACAATTAATGCAATGCGATCGCTATATTAAGTCTAGATTAGCCTTAATTGGAGATGCTGCCCATTGTTGTCATCCTGTAGGAGGACAAGGTTTAAACCTGGGAATTAGAGATGCAGCAACTCTGGCTCAAATATTAATTAAGGCTCATAATCAAGGGCAAGACATTGGTAGTTTGCCAGTCTTAAAAGAATACGAAACTTGGCGTAAACAAGAAAACCTTGCTATTTTAGGATTTACTGATTTCCTAGATCGTTTCTTTTCCAATAGTTGGCTCCCAATTGTCATAATTCGCCGCTTGGGTTTATGGCTGATGAGCAATCTTCAACCATTAAAAATATTTGCTCTAAAATTAATGACTGGCTTAAAAGGAAAAACTCCTAAATTAGCTCAAAATAACTAAATTTATCATTGAGCTTTGGTATGGGACTTGCGTAGAAATAGAATCCCAGCCGTGCAATCGTATTTTCGAAGGAGCAGCCAAGTGATTGGTATCGTATTAAGCCGCAAGTCCTTATCTGTTTTAGGCTATAATCTCAACTTCTCCTGTTTGTAAGCTGTAGTAAGCCCCAACAATTTTTAATTTACCTTGTTGAACTAAGTCGTTCAGCAAAGGTGAAGCTTTTAGCCTATCAATTTGCAACTTAACATTGCGCTTAATAGTCTCGATATAAAATTCTTCAGAGTCGTTTTGATTTTCTCTGTCTATTGCTGGTTGAATTGCGGCTACAATGCTGCCAATTTGACCAGGAAGAGGCTTCCCTTCCAAAGCAGCTTTTACCGCACCACATTTTTCGTGTCCTAGCACCATCATTAAAGGAGTCCCTAAGACATAACCACCAAATTCAAGGCTGCCAATTTCTTCTGGGGTAGCAATATTACCTGCATCACGAACCACAAATAAATCTCCTATTCCTCGATCAAAGACCACGGCCAGAGGAACCCTTGAATCAGAACAACTCATAATAGAAACCAATGGCTTTTGTTCTGTAGAGACTTCTCTTACCCGTGCAAAATCTTGATTAGGAGCTTCAAGTTCATTAGCAACAAATCGTTTATTTCCTGCTAACAATGCTTCTAAAACTTGGTCGGGAGTTGCATCTTCACCTAATTCTTCAAAAGCAATAATTGTTTCTGTTTTAGTCTTAGGATTGGCCGAAGAAGTATTGACTTTGGTAACTAATCCTGCACCTAGAGCAAAGGCACCAAACTTTAATAATTTTCTTCTTGCTATCGCGAACTTATTTCTCATGAATTTCCCCTGGATCGATTATACAAGTATTATTTAGTCGAGCAACTGCAAATTATACTATCAAAAGCAATCTTGAAAACATAAAATTTAGTAATGCGATCTCAAAGAGATTGGCTTCGCAGCTGAGGAAGTCTCAGAACTCATACTACCATCAAGATTATGATGAAAAAAAGCACGATAATTATGGTTTTAGTGTCTCGACTAATCAATAATCAATAATCTAGTTGGCGATCAGAAAACTATGATAACTTGCCGCCAGACACCTCTGTGACGATAGAGGTGCCAGGATAGAAAAAATTACATTTAATAGTTAAGCTCGCGCGCTCCCTGGATAGAAGGTAGAGCTGTTTACTTCTCAACTAAGATATCAAAGGAGCAGGGAGCAGGGGAGAATTTTTCAACCTATACACGCTATTGTGACGAAATTTGTCTATATATCTTTCTGGTAACTCAACGCGATTGTAATGGTTTAAATTAGTTTCAAGATGACAGTTATCAAGTAGTGGTGTATCTAAACAGGATTTGGTATGACAATCCATCAAGAAAAGGAACGCCCTAAAGGACTAGTGAACGTTAGCTTAAATACGGCTACCATTTATAAAACCTTGAAAAATATAAATTAACGGACTTCTAATGGTAACTAAACTTGAGCCCAGCTCCACTAACTTTGCGTCGCGCACCAAGAGAGGGAACGGATAAAAGAGAAAAAAATGGGTAAAGAATTACGCTTAGGGACTTAAGATAATGAGGAATAAATTAGATAAGCAATTGCTTTACCTGCCTATATTTTCTTAATATATTATTGACATTATTGACATTGTTTAACTACTTCTGCTTCAGAATATTGTGGAACTTTTATGGTAGGATCTAAAGCAACTGTATAGTAAATACCATTAGTATAATATCTGACGTCAAACCCCTGAGATTTTAACATTTCTACTTGATGATTGTCTCTAACCATGAAAGAATAAAATTCAGGGTTGCGCCAATCTTCAAAGGTAACTCTTCTATCTTTATACCAACGACTTTTCTCAATTGCTTCTCCTCGAAGGGTAACAGTCTGTTTTCTATAGAAAGCAGCGCATTGTTCAAATGTATTTTGTTGGGCTTGAACACTGCTAAAACTAGCTATAGTTGAGAAAATTAATATTATAGATAAAGAAGTATTGCTAATATTCATCATTAATTTATTAATTTAATATAAAATATGTAATATTCATTGTATCGCGTTATAGCTACGTAGATTAGAAAAACATTTCCCTCACTACCATATTTAACTAATGATATTTATCGTCATCACCACATAAGCAGCGACAATAATTTCTGACCATAGCAATCCTACTTTACTTGTGAGAATTTATTAGTATTTTCTCTTGACTCATCCCACATATTTTTTGTTCCACTACCGGAAACAAGGGGGCAATATCAATATTATTACTGAAGCCCTTTTTGGGATTCAAGAACGCCCTTTAAATCCTTTAACAAATGATCTTAATGCCAGTTCTGAGTTTGGTTTAGATAGTGAGGTTTCGATTGTTACGCCTGATATTAATAAAATTCAAACTGAGCTTAATACTTGTATAAAGAGATTGCAATTTAAGCTAACGACCACGAATCAAAGCGCAATGTTGTCGAAACAGATGATGTTAGTGTTGTTATTGCCGCTGCTGCTTTTTTTGATCAATCAGATTATTTTGAATAATCTATACTAACTATAAGTTGCAAAAATTAACAATACTTCAAATTATGACCACTACTCAAACAAACAATTCCTTACTAGCAGCGATTTTTCAATCCAATTCCAGCGATAATATTTTGTTTCAGATTGTTTGGTTGATAGTCAGAATATTAGCTAGTGTACTGATGATTCATAATGGTATTGCAAAACTAGAAGATGTTCCAGGATTCGCAGAAAATGTTGTAGCGGCAATTGGTTTGCCTTTTCCCGTTTTATTCACCTACTGTGCTGCCTATGCAGAAATCGTCGGTGCAAGCTTATTAGCTCTTGGCTTGTTCACTAGATTAGGTGCGCTTGCTTTGGTAGTTACAATGTCGGTCGCAATTTATTTTCATCTTAAAATAGATGGAATCGCGATCGCTCCTATGGAAACCGCTAGTCTTTATGGCTTAACCTATCTATTGTTTGCAGTTAATGGTGGCGGCTTATTTTCTGTAGATACTTTGATCAAGAAAATATTTGCTCCTAGTGCTAATTAGAATAGTTGGTGATTAGTTATTTTCCTGGTTCCTGGTTTCTAAAACTATCTCATGTTAAGTTGGTACCACTTACTGCAATATAATTTTGCTGACTATCTTCAAGACTTAAATAGAATAGTGTTTTTACATTAGAAACTTTGTAATATGGTTAATGCTCACCCGATCACTGCTCTTTAGTGTATAAGTTCTGATACTGTGAAATTACAACCCAAATACTAATAATTCTCTTCAAAGGACAATCTATGACTCAAACTCTTACCGCACAAGATGTTTTTCGTTCAGCTTACGAAAATCGTTACACTTGGGACAAAAACTTCCCTGGTTATCAAGCTCAAGTCACTATGACAAGTGGAGACACAGAGTATACTGCACAAGCTAAAGTAAACTCTGATTTATCTTTTGAGGTATCAGGAATCGATGATGCTGAAGCCAAGAAAGCTATTGAGGGACAACTCTGGGAAATAACAATCCATAGAGTTAAACGTAGCTTCACCGAAACTCATGGGAAAAATACCTTTTCCTTTGGAGAAAAAGATGAAACAGGCGCGATCGAAATCTTACTAGGAGGCGCTTCTGAGGGTAATAGTTACAAAGTGCGAGATAACACAGTCAGTTTTGTTAATCGTCGGATCAAAGATAAAGTTGTAAATATCAATACTTTGACCACTGTAATGACGGAAAAGGGTTACTTATCAGAAAAATATGAATCTTGTTATGTAGATCCGCAAACCCGTGAACCTCAAACTGCAATTACTGCTTTTGAAGATAAGTTTAGTAATTTTGGAGGCTATTACATTCTGACAGATAGAATTATTACAACTAAAGATAATAATCAACCTCAAGCTACTACTTTTAGGTTTTCTGATATTCAGCTTTTTGATGCTGATTAAAAACAATTAAGCCAGCATAAATTATGGTGATTTCTCTCTCTAGTGATCAATATGGTTACTAGATTTTTTTTTATTAATACTATAGTCATTCCAAATAACTAGTGCCACTGGGCGGAAGTCACCCACCCCTAACCCAACCCACCCCCAACCCCTCCGAGGAGGGGAGAAGGAGAAGAAGTCAAAAGTTTTTAATTAACGGTACTTAAACAATTAACAAAGTTAAAAAGAGGTAGAATGCTTACCATAGTTATGTTTTACGTCAAAACAATAACAGATGAAAGAAACTACTCCTACAGCCA
>JASJDR010000100.1 GCA_030065615.1 Xenococcus sp. MO_188.B8
TTGAGACTGAAGAATCTTATACCAGCAAAGCTAGTTTTTTAGATGGTGACTATCTTCCTAGTTATGGTGAAAAACCCGATGATTGGAAGCCTTCAGGGAAAAGAACTCAGCGCGGTTTGTATCGAACAGCAAATAATTGGTATATCAATGCAGACTGTAACGGAGCAGTAAATATCATCCGTAAGGTAATCACAACTTTGAGTCGGCTCAGAGCTGTAAGTCTTGAACGAGTGAGTAGGGGCGTTTTGACTCGTCCCCACAGGATTAAACTGTGGTCAGCTAGCAAAGAAACTACGCGGAGCAATGCGTCTTGAGACCGTTGCGAAGCTTCCTTGTTAGAATCCCCTTGCTTCAGCTAGGGGAGCAGTCAAGTTTATCAATCTAGTAATTGCATTTGTTTTAAATTATTTCTTGCATTATTAAATATCAAGATTCCTAAGACAATCAGCATAATAATTGAGAACCAAACATCGCTCCAGCCAATACCTCTAACATAAGCATCACGAGTGATTGTAATATAATAACGAAGCGGAACAAAATTAGGAATAATAGATAGAGGAAAAGGCAAATTACTTAAGGGATAAATAAATCCTGAAAAGGCATAAGCAGTTATCAAAACAATAGGATTGACAGCTTGAATTGCCCCAATTTGATTATCACTTTTTACCCCAATCATTAAACCAAGACCAACACTATTTGCCAAAAAAATTAATGTACCAATGAATAAAGATGTAGGTTCTACAACTAAATTTAAATTCCAAATTAATGCTCCTATTACCATAATTAATGATGCTTGACCCATACCAATTATCAGATAAGCCAACCATTTTCCCAGCAAAAATTCTGTTGCCGAAATATCCGAAGTATAAATCTTTAACATCGTCCCTTCTTCTTTTTCTTTGGCTACTGCGATCGCAGTTAGTAATGATGGATAAAGCCAAAGAATAACTCCATATACGCCTGGAATAAGATAAAGAGCTTCTTGTCTATCTGGGTTAAACCAGATTCTTATTTGGGGAATTATTTTGGTAGCAGATCTGGTTAAACCTGATTGCTCTAAAAAATTGGTTGTAATTCTTTTAATAGTATTGTTAATAATTCTGGCATTATTAACATCCGAAGCATCAACAATAACTTGGATATTACTATTGTTGTTAGAGTTAATATTACGACTAAATTCAGGAGGAATTACTACCACAACTTTGGCGATTCCTTGATCAATTATCTCTTGATAACTATTGATTTGAGATAACTGATTTTGTAAAAAAAGTAGTTGAGATGGCGAAGGAGTTTCAAATTTATCATCAGCCAATAAACTCTCAACATAAGAATTACTCAAGGGAGTTTGCGCAAAATCTTGGATATATAGGGGAATATTTTGAGCCTCTAAACGAATCGCAAATCCAAAGATAAATAAGCTAATCAAGGGTAATATAAACGCTAGACCCAAAGTAAGGCGATCGCGCTTGAATTGTACTAACTCTTTGTTACACTGAGCTAATATTCGTTGCATAAATAATCCATCTTTATTGATAAACTTATCCCAAGATAGAGTTGGTGAGTGGTCTCGCAAAGCGAGGCGCTATATTACTTATTATTTATTTCTGATTGCTAAGATCTATAAAATGCATAAATTGTAAAATTTTTCGGAGTCTGACAAAAGAGGAGTAGTAGCAGTTTAACCTTTACCCAAAATTTTCTCTTGTCAAAACAAAAACATTTCCTTCATTACCTCTACCTAATCGCATATCTTCATCCAAATAGGTAATATCCAACCAGCCTTGGCGATCACGATTTTCGACGCCAAAATCTAGAGGTAAAAACTTTTTCCCACTTTCGAGTTGCTCAATAAATATATGAGGAGATTTATAACCAACAAAACGTTGTAACCCGATAATAGAACGCTCAAAGATTACATTAACTCTTTTAGGAGAAGTTGGCTCAAATCTTGCCACTACACTAACAATTCCCTCCATCAAAGGCATTCCTACAACTTCAGCAATATTGTAAACTTTCGCTTCTGCGGTACGAATGCATTGGTAAATTTGTCCTAGCTTGAATAAAGGAAAACGGTCTAAACCTAGTATTGATTTACTAGTAGTATAGAGCAACCGCCAGTCGCCTTCCAGTAATTCCTTAGATTCTAGAGGCTTAGGGGTAGGGTTGGTGTCTTCTAATTGCTGAATAGCGGAAAGAACTCTAGCATTGTCAATTTCACTAGCTAACAAACCACGGTTTTTACCAGCGATCGCTTCTAAGAGTGCGGCTTTTTTATTCATTGCGTTTCATCCTAACTATGATCATGATACTTGATCTTAAGTTTATAAATATAGGTTGAATTTAATCTTAACCTCACAAAACTAGTGTTCAAAAACAAGTAATTTTTGTGATGACAAGCTTGTTGCAATAAGAGATATTGGATACACAGATAAAAAACTAACTTTAATTATTTAACTGTTGTAATCGATCTCTAAATTTAATCTTTGCGACTATTCTAGATTTTTTTGCTTACATATTCTAGTCCAACCTTGCCAGTTGGGCTTTTTTTTGTCTGAGAAAAAAATTCAGAAAATTTATAGAAACTTTAACTAAAGATTACAAAATCGCAAACAATATCGGGTAGCTATGCTGAGACAATAGCAGTTAATAGTATTGCTCTTAGCAATTGCTAGATAATTTACCCGATAGTTCATGTTTTCTCAACCATATCGCGATCGCAGTAGGTTTGTGGTTAATCAACCATACACTTTACCAACTTCTATTCCTAAATATTATCAAGAAGCAGTTATCTTTTCCATAAAAACCCATAATATTTATGATGATAAGATATACCTCTGGAATTGTAAAAAAATAGAATTTATGCTTAATATTTTATTTAGATGGGATGAAATAGATCATATTTTCACGACCATAGAAAAATCCCGAATTTATCATTCTGAGCAGGCAGAACTCTATTGTTTTACTCTTTCGAGACCTTATATTAAACAATTTGACCATCTTATTGAAGCAATAGTTCATGGCAGATTATTTTTAGATATCACTATTGAAAAAGCTAATATGATAATCCCAACACAAATGAATTATTTAACTCTTTACAATTACTTGGAAAAAGTACAAGTACATGAACTAATGATCTAATGATCTGGGTAAATAATTTTTAATTGTTAATTTTCAATTGATAATTCAGTTCTCTCTCCATAATTCAATAAACGATCTAAAGTTTCTAAACGATTGTTCCAGACTTTTGTTTGATAAGGACTAATAGTCTTATTATCTGCTATCCAGCGAGGGAATTTACGACGAAAAGACGATAAACTCATTTGAGCTAATGACAAATGTTTTTTTGATGGCTCTTGGGCAAGTTTTTCTAAATTAAGAGCTAGTTCATCTGCTCTGCTTCCCCATTCTTTGAGGGTCAGATCATCTATCGCAACTTGATTATTAACGATAAAATAGTTCCATTCTTTTTGTAAGTTCTGATAGCGAGATAAAGCTGCAGCAAACGGTTGACGATAGGGTAGAGGTTCTGCAGTTTTAGATAAATTATTATGAGTACGCCTCATAATCCTTTCTAGACTAAAGTTAAAGTTTTCCGCTGCAAATAGAGCAAATCCTTCAGTTGGCATTCCTCTCAATAGTTGTATTTGATCCACTGCCACAATATCGGGAATATTCAAAAGGCGAATACCCGGTAATAGTAAAGCTTGTTCCTCATTAAAATGATTAAATAAAGTACGAGTTAGTTGATATAGCTCGTCTGTATCCGAAGCATAGGTCATGGGGACCAAAAGATCAATCGAGCCTTCACGAACCCATTTTTCCCAATGTTGTTGTATTTTCTGGAGCCTCTCTTGACGAGGCATCGGAAATACGGCAGTCGATAAAATTAAATCAGGGCGTTGGCTCTTAAGTCTTTGAGAGACAGTAGAGACAAAATTATCTACTTGTTTGAGCCGAAATCCTGTCCATTGCGACCATAATTTATCACCAACATTAAGCTCTATAGGATCTACTCCTGTCATTTGCCGAAATTTTTGGCGGGATACCGTCCCATAACCATAGTTATGTTTTCCTGTGGGGCTTTGGAAAGGATAACGAATATAGTCAAGATGAATACCATCTACATCATAGTCAGTAGCAATTTCCTCTAGAAGTAAAGAGAGATAGCGTTGGACTTTGGGATTAGCTGGATCGAGAAAAGCTTTTCCTGAATGGTAGTGAAAAGAATTCCCTTTTTGATCGGTAATCCCCCAATCAGGATAGCGTGAAAGTATTGGACCAGGGTAATTTTCGGGAAGATTAAGAATTGTATTATGACGTTGATTAACTGTTGCAAAAACCCACACCCAAGCATGTAGCTCCATATCACGCTCTTTGGCTAACTTAACTGCTGCTTGGAGGGGGTCCCAGCCTGCGACTAAAGGATTTTGCTGGGGAGCAATACGACTCGGATAGATAGTATAACCAGAATTAACAGTTTCAAAAAATACTGTATTGATCCCAGCCTTGGCCATGCGATTGAAGATTGTAACCAAATCATCCTCTGAACGAGCTTTGACGATTGTGCCTCGATCTAACCACATGGCGCGAACTTCTGAGGGCGCAACGGGACGATCTACAGGATAACTATCCCAGAGAGTATTTTTGACTTCTAACCATTGATTTTGCGCTTGGACATAATTATTCTGTTCAACTAATTCTAAGAACTTATCTAATTGAGTTTTAGCTTTTTGTAATGCTTGATGGGAATCACGGTTCTGTAATCTAGTTAATTTTTTGGAACCTTGTTTGCTATTTTGTAGTCTTTGAGCTAATAATTGCTCAATAACTTCAGTACTAGAAAGACTTATATCGCTTTCATTAGCATCTGCTGTGAGTAAAGTACTTTCAAAACGACTAATCAGACCTTGTAATTGCTGGGTCATGATTTGAATTTCCGCTGCCGTAAGTCTCGATCCAGAGCTGCCATTTCTTTCCAGTAGTGGAGATTTTTGGTTCTCAAATCGCCAATCAGGGAGTAAAGGCTGAGTTTTGTCTAAAGGTCTTAGGGTCCCTTCTGGATTATCGATCTCAACGGGAGAAGCTTCAGTAATCTCTGATTGTGAAAGAGGACTTAGAGAGTTTTGAGATCTCAGATTTGCTGAAATTTGATTACTCGCACTGAGAGGAACTTCCGTTCGCTCTATCTGAATGAGGGGAGTTGAAGGTTGGGGTTCATTCTGAGGATTGGTACTCGAACGACAAGGAATAGGTTGAGCATAGGCAACTTCGGTCAACGTACCATAGGTATTGATGCCGTAGCGATTCAGCGCTGCTTGTAACCAGGAACTATCAAAAACCTCATCGACATCCTTTCCCCAACGCCAGCCGAGAAAAGTGGAATTAGAAGTCACAATGGCAGCTGGATGCTGGGATTGCCCTTGCCAAGTAGCAGCGGTTTTGCTGTTGTCCCCTGTGGGAATAATTGTGGCACCAGCTAGGGTTGACTCTAAGTGCGTTCTGCCATACCATTCCACAGGAGTGTTTTGAGAAAGTTGTAGGCTAGTAGGAGAAGTTAGGGGTTGGGACCAATAAGCTCCTAACAGCGATCGCAATTGAACGCGGATTTTTGGTTGCGATAATTTACCTATAGGCCCTGTAGCGATTACTTTTCCCCCTTCATCCATCCATGTTTGGAGTACTGATGTTTGAGAACTATTAAAAGTTTCAATATTAGGTAATAGCAAAACTTGAATATTCCCAAGATCTAATTCTTGTTGCCAAAGCTCTGCTTTGACTATACAATATTCGACACCTACTTTTGCCAAACGCTTAGTAATTGCCGCCCACTGTTGGGCATTATCTTGACTTTTGACAACTCCTAAAACTTCGCCTGCTGCAATAGCTGGGGTGCTCCCAAAGACAGTTAAACCAAACCAGGACAGAAGAGAAATTAAATGTTGCTTAGATTTAAAACCAGTTAATATACCCAAGCTTGAACATATTCGTTTTCCATGACTAGCATTCACCAAGATAAAATTCTCCTTTAATTCCCTAGATTCCTGATTATTATGCTAAAAGATTTAGCCGTTAAAATTATAAATTTATTATAATCTTCGACCGCTATCCCCGTAATCCGTGACTTTAATGAGATTACACTGAAATGACAACTAAGAAAATCTACCGTGTAGAAATTAACTTAAGTTGAATTTTCGTCTCATCGGAATCTAAAGAGACTGATTTATAACTTAATTTAAGATATAGTCCTGGTTTAACTAATTTGGCAGCAGAAATTATTGCTCCTTCTCCTTGAGAGCCCTGTCCATAACCTAAATCTAACTGCCAAACATGTTTATCTGAGTCTACCTTACTATTGGACTGAAAACGCCAACCCAAAATTGCTAGATTCTTGAGATTGTTGCTAGAGCCATTAGTTTGGTTTTTAACAAACAGAGAAGATTGCCAATCTTGCTCATTGAATTTGCCGACTACATAGTTCATTTGGAAATTAGTTTTAGCAGCACTAGCTTCATACTTGAGGTGTAAAGGCCCAATTTGAGAACGTACCTTCCATTGTATTTCGTTATTATTGCTTACTTCTGTTTTGGCAGATAGAGATAGTACATCATTTTTAAAAGAAAATTCCCCCCCTGTCCGTAAATTTTCTTGTTGTCTGTTTCCTGTAGCGATTAAATTCAATTCAGGGTTTATTTTCCAATTGAAAGCAAATTTTTGTTGAGTTTCGTTACCGTAAAAATCTATGACAAAAGTTTTTGCTGGTTTGAATTGAAGATGAGAATATAGACTTGCACCTTGTTCGTTATTAATCAAGGATAAAGTCGTTTTTAAAGGAAAATTATCTGGTTTATAAGTAAATTGACTAAAGCCATTAAGTATTAAGTCGTCGTAGAAAAAACCTAGGCCAACAGTCAAATCCTCTGCTAAACCTTGATGAAAAGTAACTCCTCCACGAAAATCATTAAAATCTTTTAATAAGTTATTTTCTTGAAGAATCTTTTTTCTTCCTCCACCAGAAAGAGTTAAAGCCGATGTTCCTTGCGGTAATATTGGTGCAGAGTCGAAATAATTGAGCTTTTTGAGGCTGAGCTTTGATCTCGAACCATTACCCCATTGTTCAATAGTGGTTAAACCATAATATTTTTGATTATTTTCTCTTGACCAAAAATTATTGTGTAAACCGACAATAAGATTTTGGTTATCTTGACTATAAAGGTAAGGATTTTTATTTAGAGATAAGATTTCAGGAGCTAAAATTTCTCGATGCAAAGGAGCAAGTTCCTGATGCAATAACCAATTATCTTGGCGAATAATATTGGTGAGATCTGCTGTTTCTTCAAGGAGAAGAACATAGTCAAATATTTGATCTTCAAAACTAGTAGGTGATAACCAAGGATTGTTATCGCCAAAAGTTTTTGCTGACCAGATCTTAGAAATTTCTGCTTCTAAGGTATATGATTCTTGGTTTTGGGAGAATGGATTAGCCCAGGCTGGCGATATCATCGCAAGGCAATAACTGCCTGCCAGCAAATTTGCTACAATAGCTTTCATTCATCTTATAAATAGTTTGAGTTTAGAGATATCGGCTTTACTGAATAGTTGTTGAAAATCTACTGCTGATTTATAAGCCTACACCCATGCAATTTACCTCTTCTGGAGTTTGTTATTGCCCTTTGCCAGAGATGATAATGAAGTTTATATGAGTCTAGGTCTACCTAGTCTATATAAGGCTATAGATGAAGTATGTTCGCTGAAGAAGTTTAACAACTACTTATTTACTTCTCGATCGGAGATGGTTGGATTTTTTCCCCTATGTTTATTTTATGGTGTGTGTTTTTGATTTGCCAACAGAAAAAAACAAATAGATAAATTAGCAACTAAGATGAAGCTAAAATAAATTTTGATAGATGACCGACTAAGATGGATGAAGAATCTAATGGTAAAAAAATATTGGCAAAATGCGCTCTCAAAGAGAGCTGCTAGACTTGGTCGCACTTCGTATACTTGGGGCGCAATGCGCTTCGGAAGAGCCGAGATTGCTTCTATAATATTGAGTCTAGGAATGTTACTTGCTCTGGGCTCTGATGGTAGAGCAGAATCTCCTGAAACGATACCTAATGAGCTCAAAGAGACGATTTCGGAAATTGAGGAGGCTGCTAATGAGCAAGATTTATCAAAGTTGATGAACTACTATAACGCCAATTTTACCCATAGCGATGGTTTGACCTTTGATTTGATGACCCAGGCTCTGGAAAAGACTTGGTCAACTTATCCTCAGTTAAAATACCGCACTACCATTAAGTCTTGGGAGCGTAAAGGCGATAATTTGGTCGTAGAAACAGTTACTCGAATGAATGGCGCTCAAAAAGATCAAGGGAGAAATATTAGGTTAGTCTCCACTGTGCGATCTCGTCAATTTTTTCAAGATGAACAGATTGTTCGTCAGGAAATTATTTCAGAACAAACTGAACTCAAAACAGGTTCTCAACCTCCGGCAATTCGAGCGATCGCCCCTGAAATAGTTAAGGTCGGAGAGAAATATAATTTTGATGTCATTGTGACTGAACCTTTAAAAAATAATGTTTTACTCGGTGCTGCATTAGAAGAAAGGACAGGAGGCGATCGCTATATTAATCCTAGTACTTTGGAACTAGAACCTTTATCTGCTGGTGGGATTTATAAGGTAGTAACCGCACCTTTACTTCCTGATAATCATTGGTTATCGGCGATCGTGGTTAGAAGTGACGGTATTACTATGGTTACCAAAAGAGTCAGAATCGAACGATAATAGATAGTGAATAGTTGATAACGATTAATTATCAACTATTAAAGAATTCTTACTTTCCTAGGAATAAAGCGATCGCTTAAGAAAAACTCAATCATTAAAAAATAAATCGCTTGAAATTGCCAAAGTTAGTTAGCCCATAAGTTATCCTCTTTTGTACTGAGCCCGTAGAACTCGGCGCATGACTTTGTTAGAAGCAGTGCGAGGTAGTGCTTCAACAAGGGTGAGATCGCTAATCTTGAACAAAGGATTGAGATGCTGCTTAATTGCCGTTTGTAGCGAATCCAGAAGTGTAGCTTTATCTGCTTGCACACCTGGTGCGACTACCAGGTAGATCACTAGTTGGCAGGGACCTCCTTGTGGCGGAGCTACAGCGATCGCAGCAGTTTCGCGAACTCCCTCGACATTATTGAGCACTTGTTCAATTTCAGCAGAACTTACCTTAATACCACTCAAATTCATGGTGTCGTCAATGCGACCGTGGGCGCGATAGTAGGATTTAGGTAGGCGTTCGATATGATCACCGTGACGACGTAGTGGTGGGGCTTTGGGGGATGTTGTAGGGGCGTAAGCCTTACGCCCAGTATTGGCGAAATAGACCTGGTGGTGATCTTTGTTTAACAATTCAGTTGAAAGTCCAATCGCAGGGGGAACGATAAATGCTTCTCCTTTATCAACGCGATCGCTATTTTCGTCAACAATAACTAAATCTAGTCCCAACGCAGGAGTCGTAAAGGTCGAAGGGGCACAGGGTTGTACTACTGTACCAGTAAGATATCCCCCACCAATTTCCGTACCACCACAGTATTCAATAATCGGTTTATATCCAGCTAAAGACATCAGAAAAAGCATATCTTGGGGCGTAGAACATTCTCCTGTAGAACTGAATGTTTTGATCGCACTCCAATCCAACCCTTGCATACAGGAAGTTGTTTTCCATGTATTGACTAAACTAGGCACAACTCCCAACATAGTGACCCGCGCATCCTGAACAAACTTACCAAATCCTCTCTCTGTGGGAACCCCGTAGTATAGCGCTATAGTTGCTCGATTGATTAAACTAGCGTAGATTAACCAAGGCCCCATCATCCAGCCTAAGTTAGTCGGCCATGCAAGCACATCTCTGGGATGAATATCATGATGTAGATATCCGTCTACTGCACATTTAAGAGGAGTAGTCTGAGTCCAAGGAATTGCTTTGGGTTCTCCCGTAGTACCCGAAGAAAACAGAATATTGGTATGACTATCAGGCTCGGTAGCAAAAGCATCGAATTGTTCTTGAGTACTGAGAAACTCAGCCCAAGATAAATCTTGATTACGTAGTTTAACCGCTAGAGAAGAACTGCTGGGCAGCACGATCGCTCTTTGGGCTGCAGCATCGATGACTTTGGCATATAGCGGTAACTTTTTGCCAGCGCGCAGGATATAGTCTTGAGTAAAGATGGCTTTTGCTTGAGATATTGTGAGACGAGTCGCAATTTCCTCAGCAGCTAGACTATCGGCAATGGAAACTACCACACAACCAGCTTTAATAATTCCTAAGTAAATAGCTACAGATTCAGCAGTCATCGGCATCGCGATCGCTATATGAGCGCTAGGTGTTAAGCCGATATTCCATAAACTATTAGCAACTCGATTAGTTAGAGCCTCAAGTTCTCCATAGGTAAGAATAGATAAAGTGCCTCCTTCCTGTTGCCAGATAATAGCAGGATTATTTGGAGGAGCTTGAAAACAACTTTCAACAATATTTAGTCGGGCTCCGACCAACCATTGAGGGGATTCTATTCCCTGAGCCAGATCGAGAATTTGCCGATATTTTTCTTGAAAGTAAATATTCAGTTGTCGAATCATTATTTCCCAAAACTCAGCCCGATTTTGTACTGACCAGGTATGAAGTTCTGGGTAAGAAGCTATTTTTAGCTCCTTCATCAGGGCAGCGATATTACTAGTCTTAATCTGCTCCTCAGAAGGATACCAGGCTGGTGGTGAACCTTGGCTCGCATCCCAGTCAGCAAAGGCAGTCTGGTAAAAGAGTTCGTGTAAGGCAAAGGGATGCCGAGGTTTAAGTATTTTTTTACTCAAACATTTCCAGCATTTTACAGGCGGGAGAGTAGCGAGCAACTGATTAATCTCTGGCAGTATCGCAATAGTTTCATTTTCCTTGATACCACAGTTGACAATTTGTTTTGGAGACAGTTGTTTTTTCATAATCGATATTTACTTATGTGGGGACGTAGCATGCTACGTCCCTACTTATTCATCATTATCCCGATCGCTATTCAAGCCATCCCAGAAAACTGCGATCGCTTTAAGGATTTCTCTGCCACCTTGGAAAAATTTGGCGCGATTAAAATCTGGGTTGAAATATACAGCCTCTAGCTCTTCTAAAGTATGTCCTGCATGTTGGGCTTCGACGCGATTATGCCAGCTAAAAAAGGCTAAAGGTAATTGGGGATGTCTAGTTTGTTTGATCTCGGATAAGCCATCTTCCAGTTCCTGCCAAAAACCTGCTGCTGCCCAATTTTCGACCGCAAAACTCGCTCCCTGGGCAATTTGGGGGTCGTCACTGCCATAAAGACGAATCAATTCATCGCAGAAATGCAAAGTTGTCAAAGTGCCATGTCGGCGTTTGCCAATATCGGCAAAGCTGAATCCTAGTGCCGTCGCAACTTGTAGGAGCCATTCAAAATGAGCAGCCTGAAAACGACAAATGCCACCGTCTACAGTTCCTTCCGTACTTACCAGTTCCGGATCGCCTTCACGGTCTTTTTCTTCCTCGGTCATTATAGAGCGATCGCGTTTTGACTGTTGGGGATTACGATAGATTACTCCTAGTTCGTTGAGCAAAATTTCTCGACTAGACCTTGACTGTCGCAGAGTAGGAGAATTGATGGTTTTCAGTAAAGCTGCGACCAAAAACTGATTAGAAAAAACTGAAAATTGACGAATAAAATGTCGCAATTGCTGATCTGTTGCCTTACCTAGACTAAACCATCGAGTATATCGGTTATTGGTAATAATGCGATGGTGCAATAGATCGCGATCGACCTCAGTAAGAAAGAATCGGAATTGCTCGACCTGCTTTGACGTTAGTTCTCCTCGATGCAAACGGTTTTTGATTCGCTGGGAAACGTTGAGGCTCCCTGAATTTTTGGTTAGAGTTTGAATAGTCATCATAAAGTTACTCCAGAAGTTAAGTCACGCCAGCTATAGGAATAGTCCTTGTCTTCCCATTGCCAGGCTTGGGTGGTTAGTTGTAAAGGGCTAAAGGTATCGATCATGACTGCCAGTTCTTCGGTTCGTTCTTTCCCAATCGAGCCTTCGTACATTCCTGGATGAGGCCCATGGGGTATCCCATTAGGATGTACAGTAATGGAAGCTGACTCGATGCCTTTACGAGACATAAAATTACCTGCGACGTAGTAGATAACCTCATCGGAATCGACATTGGAATGGTTATAGGGAGCGGGAATTCCTTGGGGATGATAATCAAACAGACGCGGCACAAAAGAACATAGAACAAAGCCAGAACCAGCAAAGGTTTGATGTACAGTTGGAGGTTGATGAACTCGACCTGTAATTGGTTCAAAATCTTTAATATTAAAAGCAAAAGGCCAAAGATGCCCATCCCAGCCGATAACATCTAAAGGATGATAGTTATAGAAGTAACGAGTTATGCTGTCTCTAGCTTTGACACGCACCTCAAATTCTCCTGCTTCATCATGGGTAATTAACTGTTCTGGCGGACGGATATCTCGCTCACAGTAGGGGGCATTTTCCAGAAATTGTCCGTAGTTATTGAGATAGCGTTGGGGTGGCTCAATATGTCCCCAGGCTTCGATTACCAACATGCGTTGTGCTACATCTGCATCGGGAAGCATCCGCCACAAAACCCCTGTGGGAATTACTATGTAATCTCCTGGCCTGTAGCGCAGGATGCCGTACTGACTCTCTAAAATACCGCTACCATCGTGAATAAAAATGATTTCATCACCATGAGCAAAACGATACCAATAGGTCATTGATTCAGTTGGTCGAGCCACAGATATACAGACATCGGCATTACCCATGAGCATCACTCGGCTAGAAATCGCATCTTCCCCAGTCAGGACAGTCTTAGTTTTGAGATGACGAGGACGTAAAGGAGTCGACTCTTCATAAGCGATCTCAACTGGTTGATCCCAGACAATCTTTTGAATTTGGGTCGGGGGATGTAGATGATAAAGTAGTGATTGCACACCAGAGAAACCGCTAGTTCCCATAAGTTCTTCGTGATACAAAGACCCATCTGGCTGACGAAATTGCGTGTGACGCTTGTGAGGTATTGTGCCTAATCTATAGTAATAAGTCATAATTGCTCTTCTTACTCCTGTACGGACGTAGCATGCTACGTCTCTACTTACTTCTTACTCTCTTAAAGATTCCCCCGACCTATCTGTTCCCGCTCGATAGCTTTAAATAAAGCTTTAAAGTTACCCTCGCCAAATCCCTGAGAACCACATCTTTGAATTACTTCAAAAAATAATGTGGGTCGATCTTCTACTGGTTGGGTAAAAATTTGTAGCAAATAGCCATCGCGATCGCGATCTACTAAAATACCTAATTCTGCTAACTGGGCGATCGGTTCGTTAATTTTACCCACTCTTGATTCTAAGTTTTCGTAATATGTCAGCGGTATATCAAGAAACTCGACACCTAAATCTTTGAGTTGAGAAACTGTTTGAATAATATTATTAGTCGCTAAGGCTACATGTTGAATTCCCGCTCCGCAGTTATAGTCCAAATACTCTTGAATCTGAGACTTGCCTTTACCTGTGGCTGGCTCATTAATTGGCAATTTGATCTTGCCTGTTCTGTCCTGCATTACTTTAGACGCTAATGCTGAATATTCTGTGGCAATAGTTTGCTCATCAAAATGGACTAACAATTTAAAATCCATCATTTCAGCAAAAAATTCTGCCCATTTGTCCATCGCTCCTAATTCCACATTGCCGACCACATGATCAATATGGGTCAAACCGACACCCTGATTATTTGCCTTTTCTCTTAACTGAAAACCCGGAGCAAAAACGCCCTGATAGTTCTTTCTTTCGACGAATTTAATTAAAATCTCACCATAAGCATGGATAGCAGCAGAACGAAATAATCCTTGTTCATCTCGCTCTTCAGTTGGCGGAATTGCTCCTCTAGCACCCCTTCTCGTTGCTTCGCGGTAGGCACTGACAGCATCGGGAACTTCTAAGGCAATAACAGCTATGCCATCGCCATGCTTGAGAACACTTTGAGCAATCATATTTTCTGGGCTTAGCGCCGTACTCAAAAGCAGACGAGTTTCGCCCTGTTCCATAACGTAGGATGCTGTTTTGCGATAGCCCGTTTCCAAACCTCGGTAGGCAGTATTGATAAATCCGAAACCCTGTGCATAAAATTGGGCAGCCTGTTTGGCATTCCCGACATAAAATTCGAGATGGTCAAATCCGGTAATAGGACAAAATTCACTCATGAAAATAACTCCCTTCTAGCGGTATCGTCAGTGTCTAAGCTGCTTGCAATTATTCCTGCTAACGAGAGAGTTACATAAACCATAGATAAAAGCAGCCTAGTATCTATATGTTTTTTCTGGTCGAAAATTTAGTTGCGATCATTAACCAAAATAAGACTTCAAGAATAAAAACATATCTATGTATCTTTTTTCAGTATAGATCATTAACTAAAAAACTTGATTTGGGATAAAAAATAAACTAAGCTATGGAAAAAATATGATTAAGGGAAAACCAACATTGAGTACCAAAGAGCAACTCGAACAGTTGGATGCAATGGATCGAGAAGTTTTGCGTCTCCTGCAAAATGACGGTCGCATAAGCAGTGCAGAATTGGCTCGTCGAGTCAATCTCTCAGCTCCTGGACTCCAAAAAAGACTAAAAAAACTAGAACAAAAAGGAGTAATAGACCGTTATGTTACTCTAGTAAACCGTGAAGCTATAGGTTTGGACTTACTTTGTTTTGCCCAAGTTACCCTTACTCATCATCAGCCAGAATGTGTTAGCAATTTTTGTAGTCGTGTGCAAGATTTGCAGGAAGTTTTGGAATGTCATTATCTAGCAGGAGAATTTGACTATATATTAAAAGTTGTAGTTGCCAACCACCATCACCTAGAGAAGTTATTACGAGAGGAAATTATTCCCATTCCAGGGGTAGATAAAATTAAAACCAGTATTGTTCTCAATGAGGTTAAAGCTTCAACTTCATTACCCTTGGATTAACCTGAACCCAGGTTTCTCAAAAAGATCTTGAAGAGACTTATTTAGAGTCACAGTTAGTCACAATTAATCAAAAAGTAAGATTTTTAATTTAAGCTACTACAAATAGCTTCATTACTCTTAAAGCGATCTCTCATAGGAAACGAACTTCCCCTGAAAAATGGTTTTAGCAAATCACAACAGTCGAGCCCCTATCCTACAACTTTTCCCCGACATTCTCCAAAACCAACTCTTGCACAACCTTCTTGTTCGCAATATCCTCGCATAATTACTTGATCGCCATCTTCGAGAAAAGATCGCATCTCATCAGTTGGTAGTTTGATCGGTTGAGAACCACGTCTAGTAATTTCCAGCAGAGAACCTTGAGAACCCGACTCAGCACCCGAAACAGTCCCACTAGCTAGTAAATCCCCTGAACGCAGATTGCAGCCATTACTAGTATGATGGGTGAGCATTTGGGCAATTGTCCAATACATTTGCTTAAAAGAAGCTTGACTTAAACGTACTGGCGGAATTTTTTGTTCGCGCATCTGTGCTGAACTTAACATAACTTCCACTGTGAGGTTAATCCCACCTAGTTGAGCATTCACTGGTGAGTAAAGATAGTTCAGTGGAGCAGGATCAGCTTCAGGACGAGCAAAAGCAGGACAGCGAAAAGGTGCCAAAGCTTCAAATGTCACGACCCAAGGAGAAATTGTGGTGGCAAAACTTTTGCCTAAGAAAGGGCCAAGAGGTTGATATTCCCAAGCTTGGATATCCCTTGCTGACCAATCATTGACTAAGCAAAGTCCGAATATATGTTCTTCAGCTTTGTCAATCGCGATAGATTGTCCTAACTCATTGCCAGAACCAACAAAAAAACCAACTTCCATTTCATAGTCGAGAAGTTGAGAAGGAGCGAAAGTGGGGACTGATTCTTGAGCAGTTTTTTGCTGACCTTGGGGTCGGTTGATGCTTGTGTCACTGAGAATAATAGAGGAAGCCCGTCCATGATAACCAACGGGAACATATTTATAGTTGAGAAGTAGTGGATTATCAGGACGGAATAACTTGCCTACATTGGTAGCGTGAAAAATAGAGGCGTAAAAGTCAGTGTAGTCACCGATATTAGCAGGAAGTAGTAATTCTGCCTCAGCCATTGGGACGAGAATGTTTGCTTCGGGAAGGGATTGAGACCCATTTAATCTTAGTAGTAGACTCAAGCGATCGCGTAATATCTCGGTCGCCCAACTTCCCAGAGCCATTAATTGATTTAAGCTAGATTCCCTACAGGCTGCGGTTAAAGGTTCGGGTAGTTCTTCAAACAGTCCTAACTGACAACAAGTAAATAAATCGAGAATCTGATCACCGATAGCTACACCAATATGAGGAGTTTTGGTTTGCTCTCGATGACAAAATACGCCAAAGGGCAAATTTTGAATCGGAAAATCAGTTCCTTTTTGATTAGCTGATTCTACCCAACTACGTAAATTAGGGTCGTGAGTGTGATTAATTGCTCGATTCATAAGCATTAATTAGTACAAAAATATTATTTGTTATAGTTTTAGTTTTTCCCATAGGATCGAAAACTTTTCTAGATACCTTTTTCTTGCGCGACTTTTAGATCTAAGTAATTTTGCTTAAGTACTTATTAGCTGAAACTCCCTAAGCTCATCCAGAGGCTCTTGAAAGGAACAAGAACCAAAGGAACGGAAAAAACATTTTCGGGATTTTTGTAGTTCTGCAAGGTTTAAATAGTAATTGTGCCAGGTAATATTATCTTCTTGAAATTTAAAATTGGTGCTGGATGATTCTTGTAAAACTCTTAGTGCCTCTGACTGAGTTAATTTTTGTCCATAAACTAATGCCGCTAAGATACTAAGGTTGAGAAAACCCTGCATGTTCGTTGAAAAGCTCTTTTCTTTATAGCTTACTGCATAGTTTCCTGCTAAGGCATGATGCAAACCTGCCGTTGCTTTAAAGGGGACTTGAGCCTCGGCACTAGCAAAAATAAATTGACAAAGTCGATCTACAGGAGGAAAAACCTCGGTAGACAAACCTCCTGTACGAATTTTCGCTGCTACTTTTGTCCCTTTTAGAACTGCTAAATAATTTTCTAAATTTTTGTCAAGAGGAATTTCCAGAAATGATTCTATTGCCTTCGGAAGATGATTAATTGCTTGTTGAATTTCGCCTAGGGACAATGGTTTAAATTCAACTGCTGCAATCTGAATCTGATTTCTGTGGTTAAAAGCTTGAATTTGCTTAAGTTCTAATTCCCAATTTTCAGATAGAATCGCGCTAATTGAACAAGGTATGACTAATTTGTTTTCTGGGTATCTATTCACTAGCAATACTTCTAATTCTGGCAATCGAGAGACGGGAACTACGAAGTGACCTAAGAGCCAATTGTCGAGAGTTTGGCAATATTCACTGTAATTAGCGATCGCTTCTTGCATACTAAGTTCTGCTGGCGGAAAAAGTCCAGCATAGTCCACAATCGCTGTCAGAAGTAATTTTAAAGATGAGAGCATTGTCATAGTAGAAGGTTTTACGAAGCAGAAGAGCTAAATCTGGTGTTTTTCCTTTCACTCTTATGATATGAGTTTTGAGAGCTGTGATTTTCCTGATGTAAGACTTCTAATGATTTAGAACAAGTTTATGGTTCTTTCCGTTAGTAATAGGAATTGTCTTATTTATTATAAAATATTATGTAATAGCTTAATTTATATATTTATCGATTGACTATGCTGTACTGGAGGCGGCTCAAAAACTAGATTCTCAATGTGAAATTTTTTCAATAGACATTATAAAGATATGAGTTATTAGAATTTTATACATCTGTTTCTACTTAAGTACTGTTAATTAATTTAAGATTTTGATAAAGCAAAGCTTTCTTTTCAGGATAATTTTATAAATATTAGATGAATTATCCTATTATCTAGTTCTTCCTTCTAGTCATCAACCTCAAAGGTATGAGATAAATATAAAATAATACAAACCAAAAAATCTAACTTGAAACGATGATTGGGGAAGGCTCAAAACAATGGTCACTTCACAAAGAGAAGAAATCGAAAATCAAGCAGTAGTAAAAAAGCATATTGCTAAAAATGTTATGGAAGAATTGGTAACAGAGGAGATTAATAAACAATTAAAACGTTATCCGAGAAAGGTTGCTAAATTTATTAACGAAGTAGAAGTTTTGACTTATGCTTTGAATCGTTTACCTCCTCTGTATGCCTCTTCACACAAAGGTTTAAATAGACAAAAAATTAAAGGGAAAGCCGAATTACATGTCAAAATAACTCGAATAGTACGAGAAGGGATTAAGCAAGTTCAAAATGATATGGTACGAATTTCTGACCCTTTGACTAGAGAATTAAATTCTGTAGAACAAGAATTGTCAGAAGCCCAGGAAGCTTTACAAGAACTATCAATCTTTTTCCCCACTAAAAATGTTTCTTGGAAAAACGTCAACAAAATAGTGAAACCTATTTTACTTAGACTCCACCAGAAAAAAAACAGATCCTTAAAATCTAGACAAGATGACTTTGTTGGTTGGGATACCGATGCCGCTCGTAGATAAATAAGTAACTGTACAACATAAATTAATGCAGCATTCTCTTATTTAATATTCGAATTACTCTGATCTAAGCCATTTAGATTATGAGAATTCGCATTTTTAGGATTAGTTTTAGACAATGACTGTTCGAGAGTTTGTAAAGTAATACTTGTTTGAAGTTCTTGTTCTAATTGTTCCGTAGAAGAAAGTAGATTACTTAGACCATCAACTAAGTTCCTAATATCATTACGAAAATTAGGATCTCCAGTGATTTCTTCTAAATCAGCAGTGATTTTTTTGGCGTTGGCAAAGGTTACTCTAGCTGAATCTAAAGTTTGTTGTAAATTAATTAGATTACTAGGATCGCCAAAAGTATCGGAAATATCTTTAAGATTAGCTGAAGTATCAGCGGCATTAGCAGTCAAAGTTTCTAGATTTTGGATTAATTTTTTGGTATCTGTTTGGGCAACAGTATTATCTAGTTGACTCACTAAATTATGCAGACTTTCACTAGTTACACTAATATTATCAATAGTAGTAGTTAACTGAGTACGATTTTCGGTTAAAAGTTTGTTAGCATTACTAGCGAGTTGAGTGAGTTGTTGAGCTGTTTCTTGATATTTTTCCGTGGTAGTATCTATCTTCTCAGAGGCTGTTAGTGCCACATCAGTAATAGCTTTGGCTGTATCAGAAAAAGTTCCTAGCTCTTTTTGCACATCCTCTACCAGCAAGGCAACATCTTGAGTAAGATTAGCAATTTCCCCTGCAGCAACAGCCGCATTTTCGGCGGCAGCTCCCACATTATTAAATAGGTCTGGGTTTTTTGATAGCTGGAGATTTAATTCGTACATTAAAGGCAAGAGATCATCTAGAGTGACTGCCGTTTCTCCTTGTAGGCGCTCGCCGTTGCACAAAATTAGATCGAGATCGCCACATTTTTTACTGAGAGGGCTTATCTTACTAACTTCCTGAGATAATTCTGCTAATTCTGCGGTGGGAGGTTGAATATCAATGAAGGTTTCGCCAATCAATCCTGAACTAGTAACTTTAATGGTGGAATCTCTCGGAATCAAAACCTTAGATGAGGAAATTTCCATAATAACTTCAACTCCATCAATTCTAGGCTTAATATCCTTGATATTACCTATTTTTAGCCCTCGAAAACGGATTTGATCGCCAACGGCAGTACCATTAACCTTGGGAAATTTGGTAATAATTTGATATTTATTTTGACCGAATTGAAATCCTCGTAACCAAAGGCTTATACCAGCAAATATAGCTATTGTCGCTACTATTAATAATCCTAAAGAGCCTTCCTTAAGAGAACGCGATCGCAACATAATTAATATATCCTCTAAAAATAAACATACGGAACAATACTATTGTACTTGTTCAATCACTCGAATTGGGCCTTCTATACTGGCACTAAAAAATTGTCTGACTAAAGGATTATCGGTAGAATCAATTTCGTCAATCTTTCCAGTCCATTGAATTTTGCCCCCATAGAGAAAGATGACACGATCTGCGGTTCGCCGAATGGTACTTTCTTGATGGGAAACCATAATATAGGTGCCACAAGTGCCTTGTAGTTGCCGTACTAAATCTTCGATGATTGTCGAAGCAATAGGATCTAATCCGGCGGTGGGTTCATCATAAAGAATGACTTCTGGTTGACTCTTAGGATCTTTGGGATTAGAGATTACAGCACGGGCAAAACTAACTCTTTTCCGCATGCCCCCTGATAGTTCCGAGGGATAGCGAATTCCTGTGCCTTTTAATCCTACTACTTCTAATTTATCTGCTACTATTTGTTCAATTTCTTCGGGGGATAACTGGGAATTTTCATAGAGCGAAAACCCAACATTTTCTGCTACTGAGAGCGAGTCGAATAAGGCGGCTTGCTGGAATACCATACTAATCCCGATCTCATTTCCCCGCTCTTCAATTAAACCTGTACTTTTTTGACCTTTGATATAAATTTCCCCCTCATCTAACGGTATTAAACCCGCAATAATCCTGAGTATGGTTGATTTTCCAGTTCCGGAAGGACCAATAATAACTAAGGCTTCGCCCTGATAAATTTTGAGATCAATTTTATCTAAGATGACATTTTTCCCAAAAGCTTTAGAAACACCCTTGAGTTCTATTAATGGTTCGTCTTTATTACAATCAGCAAGCATTAGGTTCTAGGTGTTAGGGTTTAGGTGTTAGGTGTTAGGGAGTAAGTAATAAGAATTTTCTGTGTATCCTTATTATTCGTCTACATCGAGACCAAAAACACGGGCTACAGATTTTTCTACTTTATAACCTGAATCAATAGATTCTAGGGGATCTTTTCTGAGACGATGACGCAAAGATAAAACAATCACGCGACGGATATCATCTACGGTGACTTCAGTTCGTCCTTCAAAAGCTGCGATCGCTTTAGCCGCACGGTTAGTTACAATGTCACCCCGTAAACCATCGACATCTAGTTCAGAACATATTTCCGAGATTTTAACTCGTAAATCATAATCTAGAACAACTTGGGGCAATAATTTTTGGGCTTGGACAATCTTTTTTTGAATTTTTTCCTGGTCTTGACGGTATTTTTCACAAAATTCTGGAGGATTAGCGTCAAATGCTGCTCTTTGCTCAACAATTTGCACTCTGAGATCGGGTTCTTTTACTGTATGAATTTCGGCATGCATGCCAAAACGGTCTAGTAATTGAGGACGTAATTCTCCTTCTTCAGGATTGCCCGAACCTACCATCACAAATTGTGCAGGATGACGAACAGAAATGCCTTCTCTTTCTACTGTATTCCATCCACCAGCAGCCGAGTCGAGGAGCACGTCTACTAAATGATCATCAAGTAAGTTCACCTCATCTACATAGAGAATACCCCGATTCGCTTTAGCTAATAAGCCTGGTTCAAAAGCCTTAACTCCTTCAGCAAGAGCTTTTTCAATATCAATGGTTCCACAAACGCGATCTTCTGTTGCGCCGAGGGGAAGATCTACCATTTGTACTTTCTTTTTGACGATATCAAAGGGGAGCTGATTTTGTATTTTCTCTTTAACTTCATCACTCATCAGATCAGGATCTTGAGGATCGCTATTAAAAGGATCTCCAGCGACCACATCAATTTCGGGTAACAAGTCTGCTAGAGCGCGGATAGTAGTAGATTTTCCCGTTCCGCGATCGCCCATAATCATCACACCACCGATTTTGGGATCGATAACATTGAGAATTAGAGATAGTTTCATCTCTTCCTGACCCACAATGGCGGTAAAAGGAAATACTACGCGACTTGTTTTGGGTGGTGCTTGGACTGTTGCCGTCATATCAATTTTCTAACTATACTAGGGGATTACAATAAAGTGTTCCGCAGCAATTAATACTGTTAATTATTTTTTTAGAAACGTATTTCATTGTGCCATGTTTTCTCACCTAGGTTGGCACGGGTTACCTAATTTTCAAGATACAAGGTGGGGTTAGCTACAGTTTAACCCAACAAAACCTTATCCTGTGTTGAGTTTCATCCTTCAACCAATCTACAAGAAGAAAAAAACACCTCAGCAATTTTACCTAGGTACTTAGGCTAAGTTTATTGTTTTAAGAGCGTTGTACAATACTGATAAAAGCATCTTCTAGAGAAAAAGGAATCTGTTGTAACGATTGAATCTTGATATCATTGGTTTGTAAAATTGCCTGAACTTCGGTAATTTCTAGATTAGGTTGATCCAGAACCAAATGAAGGCGATCGCCAAAAATGGACACTCGCCAAGGATCTAGTTGAGTTTTCAGTAAATTAGCAGCCAATTGAGTCGAGTCCGTGATGATTTCTAATAATTTTCCTGGTTGTGCGGTTTTAATCTCACTGGGAGTTCCCTGAATCACCATTTCCCCAGCGACGATAAAACCTAGGCGGTTGCAATGTTCCGCTTCTTCTAAGTAATGAGTTGTGACTAGAATCGCAGTCCCTTGACGAGCAAAATCATTAATCAACCGCCAAAATTGACGACGCGCCAAAGGATCTACCCCAGAAGTAGGTTCATCTAAAAATAAAATTTCTGGTTCATGCATCACCGAAGCGCCAAAAGCGACTCTTTGTTTCCAACCCCCTGGGAGTTTACCAGTGAGTAGTTTTTCTTTCCCCACTAAGCCACAAGTTCTTAGCACCCAGTCAATCTTCTGCCGCTGCAACGGTTGGGGAATGCCATAAACCCCACAGTAAAATTGTAAATTCTCGATAATTGTTAAATCATCATAGAGGGTAAATTTCTGACTCATATAGCCAATGCGCCGTCGCAACTCACGACTACGCAAATTCCCAGTCTCTCCGGCTAAGGTGATGGTTCCAAAGGTTGCTCCTAGCAAACCGCAGAGCATTTTAATGGTGGTAGTTTTCCCCGCACCATTAGCCCCAAGTAAACCATAAATTTCCCCATAGTGGATTGCTAAATCTAGGTCTTTAACTGCTTGAAAGTTACCAAATTTTTTACTTAATTTTGCGGTACTAATGGCAATGTCCGTGGGTTTGTTTCCATGATTTGCTGAATCTTTGCTAACTGAACGGGGAACACCGGTCACCGCAGGCACCGTCGTTTTACGGCGGTGTAACGGTGACTTGATCCGAGGAAAAGGCATAAATTCTGGCTCATTACCCAGAGAACGCAAACGAGTCACCAAAACATTTTCTAAAGTTGGTTGAGAAATTTTAATGCTGGTCGATTCTAGTTGATGCTGGTTTAAAATATTTCTCACTTCTGGTTCCCCTAAGTCAGTATTTTTGACTAAGATATCTAGGCGATCGCCAAAAGTTTGAATATCTGTAATCTTTGAATTAGAAGTATTTAATTGCTCCCTTAAAATATTTTCTGCAACTCTAATTTGAGTGGTGCGAACCTCCAGACGTTGACAACCAATACTATCTCGCAATTGAGCAAGGGTTCCGATTTGCTGGATAGCTCCCTGCTGGATTAAAGCAATCCGATTGCAGCGTTCTGCTTCATCCAGATAGGGCGTTGCTACCACAATGGTAACTCCTTCAGAGGCGATCGCAGCTAAATCATCCCAAAATTCTCGTCTTGATACAGGATCAACTCCTGTAGTGGGCTCATCGAGGAGCAGAATTTGCGGTTTAGCAACTAAAACACAACCAAGAGCTAATTTACGCTTCATCCCGCCAGAGAGATTGCCTGCTAAGCGATCTTGATATTTTTCTAAACCCATTAACTGTAAATATTTAGCCCGAAGTTCCTGAAGTAAATCGGGTCGAACTTGACGTAAACTAGCACTATAATCTAAATTTTCCGCAACAGTTAAGTCCAGATAAAGAGATAATTGTTCAGGTACATAACCAATCGAGGAACGAGCATCACGGGGAGAATTCCCTAAAACTTCAATCTGACCCTCCGATGCAGCCATGACTCCCCCTAAGATATGGAAAATAGTCGTTTTTCCTGCCCCATCTGGGCCAATTAAACCAAAGATTTCTCCTTGTTTAACAGTAAAATCAATTCCCTGAACTGCAACTAATGTTCCGTAGTGTTTGACTAAACCTTTAACTCGAATAACAACTTTTTGTTCCTTGGAAGTTGCAATGCTTTTAGAGAGACTAGTCATTGATTTTCCTCAAATTAAAACAAAATTTCTGCATCTGTTGCTATTCTAGATTCAGCATAATTAATGCTGATTTTAATTTTCAATATCAAAACTTGCTACGAAAACTTAAGCCTCCAAACAAGCAATCCATCTGTGTTTATCTACGTACATTATTTACTACTGTAACTTTCTAATTCTATCGAGTGATTTTAATTATAAAGCTCAAGACGGATGACTTTAGTATAATTTGCGATCGCTTTACTCTGGGAAAAGAATTATAATTTAACTATTAGGGAACGCGCACCAAGAGAGGGAGATAATAATTCCCCAATTACTCAAGTCCCCACGCATTTTTTTCGCTCACCCTGGCAAGAAATAGGAAAAAGTCACAAAGGCTTGTCATAAAAACGGAAAATTATCGAGTAAGGTATCTGGATCGCTAATAGCCGCAACAAGACCACAAGAGATTGCCAATAATAAACAGCCAAGAATCCCTTGAAACAAAGAAATTGAAACAAGAAAGTAAGCTGAATAAGACCAACAGATCATCGCCACAAATAGTCCAATTGCAATGC
The DNA here is from genome assembly GCA_030065615.1 of Xenococcus sp. MO_188.B8. Taxonomy (GTDB): domain Bacteria; phylum Cyanobacteriota; class Cyanobacteriia; order Cyanobacteriales; family Xenococcaceae; genus Xenococcus. The sequence goes on from JASJDR010000100.1 coordinate 24,748, forward strand.
CAAAGATAAAACGTTTAACTAATAACTTTAGATTCATTTTTTTGTTAGCAAAGCTGATCTCTTAGTCTATTTTAAAATGAAAAAATATTGTTAATCCTACGCCTTGGCACTTTCAAGAAAAATAAAAAAACTATCAAGAAGAATGAGAAAGTAGAAGGCAATCTTAATAATATTTTAAAATAAGTTATAGATATGCTTGAGAGTGATCGCAAATCTCTACAAGAGTTTGGACAAGGCGATCGCGTTTGATTCAGTAGTTCGTATCATGTCTGCAGGAAATGCAATAGAAGTCTCAATTTCACAAACACTTCCAAGCATAGCGATCGCATTAGTAAAACTCAACTCTTCTTTCTTGTAAAATAAAATAGCATCATTCAAATTAGCCACAATGAAAGGAATTCAGTATCTAGTTGATGATACAGGGAAAAAAACAGCCGTTGTCATTGATTTACAACAGTGGGGAAAACTTTGGGAAGATTTTCAGGATATTTTAGTGTCTCGTTCTAGAGTAGATGAACCAGAAGTGTCTTGGTCAGATTTACAAGCAGAAATGGATCGAGAGAATTAGATGAGTGAACGAGTACCAAATTAAGTTTAAATCTTCTGCTGCCAAAGAATTTAGAAAACTCCC
>JASJDR010000013.1 GCA_030065615.1 Xenococcus sp. MO_188.B8
TGGAGACTTGGGGACTAATTATCTCCCTACCTCCCTATCTTGGTGCGCGTTCCCTAGATGAGTAAAACTCATCGGGGTCGCACCGCTATTTCCCTACTTCCCTATCTCTCTATTTACCACAGTAAATTTCGCTCACCCACAAGGAAGGGTGGGGGGAGTCACCGTTACTACCTCCCACTCTCGTCCTGGATAATGTTCCTCATCAAAAATACTATTTTGTTAAGGATGTAGCTAGCTTTTTGGGTATTGAGCGTTGTATTTACCCTTATACTATCCCCATCTAAACTTAATTGAACGATTTGATATCTTGGTTCAAAAACAACACCCAAGATTTAGCCAAAATATAGGAAATATAATCTTATATATTGTTAATCAGCTCTGAGTATTCAATATCTCTATAATACTTGATCATAGTTTTACAAGCTAACGTTGGGGGCGACGCCGATCCCCCCCCCGCTTACTTGTTTTGTACAGTGACCGCGGAATGCGGTCAGCGCAGCGGGCAGACCCCGCGTTATGCGGAGCGGTATCCTTTAGGGCGGCGAAAGACGCAAGGGCGGGAATGGGGGATAACAATTCAATTCCTGGTGTTGAACCAATAGAACCTAATAAAATACTCCCCCCTTCCCGGTGCTGCCCAAGAAAGGCTCCGTCTTCTCTTGGTGCGCGTTCCCTAGGTCGGGAGACCCGACCGGGGTCGCACCGCTTTTACGGCGGAGTACCGCTGACTAATTATTTGTCTTGAGAGACAGCTTAATGTCATTGAACCAAAAGTGATCTTCTTCGGGTTCTTCGAGAAAAATGTTAATAGGAAAAATATCGCTAACCATCATCTTCTCTTACATTAAAATCTACTGACTGACAAAATATTTACTAATAACTCTTTACTGACCTAAAGAAGTCCTTCTAATTGCTTACGAATCCGCTCCAATTCGCTTTCAGCCATCGAAGTCGATTCCGATTCTGAGGCAGCAGTTGCTGATTTGTCTTCTTCCTTTTGCCAATCAGTTTTTTCGATATTGGTTTCCGGTGGAAGTGCTAATTGCCCTGGTTCAATTAACTCACAGTCATAATCGGCTTTTTCACAAAAAGCTTTGACTTCCTCAGAATCAATCTCTTCTACTGTAGGTTCAGGAAAATCTTGAGCTTCTAACATCATCGCAAAACGAGTTGCATCATCCTCTTGTTGAAACATCAAGATCTTTTGGCGATCGCCAATTTGAATAGTATGAATTCCTTCATTATTGGTTCCGGCATTAAAAAGTAAGATATATACACGCATTGCCACTAGAAATTGTGAAAAATTAGTTCCCAAAAAGCCATTTTTGTCCATTTAAACGCTGGACGGTATACAATACCATCAAATCGAGGGTAACTCGGCGTTCATCGATCATAAAGGATTCAATAGTGCTGGGATTTTTGCCACTGGTAGCAGCAGAGAAAGCTTTAGAGCCGGAAATATTCTCTTCTAAGAAATAAAGATTGAACTGACGTTGACCATTTTGCCAATTACCAATTATCTGCCAACATTGCTCCTGAGGATCAGCACCTTCGATGGGCAGCCCCTGCTTGATAAACTGCAATTTCATATCTTCTAAACCTTCGGAGTTAAAAGCTTCTTGCAGTGCAGGAGTAAAATGTTGTTCGATAAATTCCTTAAAAGGTTTATCTTCTAGCTTAGGTTTCTTCGCTTTTTTTGCTGGAGGCTTCCCTGCTGCAGGAGATTTTGCTGCTGCGGGAGTCTTTGCCGGGGGATTGGATTGTGTCTCTTCTGCCATCTTCTTAAAAAATTTATCTAAATTGCGATCGCCATTATTAATCGAGATTCTTAAGGGCAATCGCTACTGATTTTAATACAAAAAGAGAGATAATGCTGAAGCGAAAAGCGTTTACTGATAACTAATAATTGATCGGGTGATTTTACCCTGCTTCTTCTTCGTATTCAGGAATTTTTTCCACCTGTTTTTCAGGAATATTTACCGGAGGGGGATTGTAGGGTTGAGGACTCTCATCATCATCCCACATATCCTCTGTGGAATCAATATATTGAGATTCCTTAACAGGAGCTTCTGGCTCATAAGGCACATACACTTTCTTATCTTCTATGTCAGTATCACCCCAGTTATCCTCTTCATATTCTTCATAAGCTAAAGTTTCAGCTTTTTGTTGTACTGGGGGAACAACCCTGGCTTCTGGCCATTCATCCTCATCCCAGCGTTCTTCTTTGACGGGGATTTTCGCTTCTACCGGAGTACTAATAGGAGGGCGTTCAGGAACTCCTGTTCCTAACTGATTTTCTGCTTTAATAGTTGGTGGATAGTAATCTTCTTCTTCATTATCCAAGATCGAGCGCCCCAGACCAAGACGTTCTAAGATCCCTACCGTAATTTGAGTCAACCGTTCTTCCGACCCTTCAAAGACGATCAAGCGGTTTGGTCCACTAGTCACCACGTCATCGATAGATAACTCATAGGTACTGATTATTTGATCGGGAATCTGAGGAAGACCCAGAGAAGCTATGGTAATAGCATAGACCTTGCCATCTACAACATCAAATTGAAAATCTCTGACTTTTCCTAAAGGTTTATTGGCTTCGGTGACAACTTCACAATTGACTAGACTACTATATGCTTCGATATCTATATCTTCAATCACATCTTCGTCTTCGACTAAAATCACATCCCCTGTTTGATAAACGCTACTGATATACATGTATTTGGGGATACCCGAAACCGATAATAGATTGTCTCGCAAACCCAGAGCAACAATTTCTCTGCGATCCATATCAACTAAAATTTCTTTGACTACTCCGATTCTTTTGCCAGTGTTTCGGGCAATAACTTGAGTATTCATAAATTCAGAGCGGAGACGTATATTTTCTGTGGTCATTTTGTTGTTTAATTTACCGATGGCTGTAGCTTATAGCACTAATAGTGCAGTTTTAATTGAAAGCTCTACTGTTTGTTCATGGTTAATATAAGTCTAAAGAAAGTTTTAGGCTTAAAAATAAATTTACATATAAATCTACTATGAATCTTCTCTATGATCATTCTAGCTAATACCAAACTATTTGACTTATTTGAGCATGAATGATTTGTTTTGACAAGGTCGGGCGATCGTGATTACTTATTTCCTCATCGTTCATCCTTAATAAAAAATGATAGTTCCCAAAGGGAATTGGGTAATCTAAAATTGTAACTATTCAAATCGTTAATTCCAAACGAGGCACAGTTCTCATTTTAGTAATTATGGGGCAAGATCTTCAGCAGGCTTCAACCCTTGGGCTAGAAGATGTGCTGAAACAACTGGGAAAGCTTAATGCTAATGGTTGTTTGCAGATATCTGATAACTCTGTCGTTTTTTTCGTCTATTTAAATCAAGGAAAAATAGTCTATGCGACTAATTCTCTAGCTCCTTTTGAAAGATTAGAACGTCATTTACGTCGTTTAAGTAATCAAAACAGTAAATTAACGAATGATATTATTAAGCTAGCACGCCAAAAATTTAGGCAAATCATCGAATCTTATGTGGAGATCCCCTCCGACTATCGTGGAGTTTTATGGTTATCAAAAGAAAATTATCTTAGTTCCCAAGAAGCCTTAACTTTGGTCAGAAGAATTAGCAGAGAGGTCTTTGAATCTATATTATGCTTACCAAAAGATGCCGCTTATCAATTTGCTGAACAATCTCAGCAATTACCTGAAATATGTCAATTTGAATTACCTTCATACATCAGACAATGCTATAGCCGCATCGAAGCCTGGCAAGCTTTTTGCGAGCAGATTAATTCTTCTTTCCAGCGTCTATATTTAGTGTCTGACAAGATAAATAATATTACTAATCTAACGTCAGAGCAAAATCAAACGATTAGTAAATTACTTAAAGGATTAAACTTTCGTCAAATTAGTGCTTTAATTGATAAGGACGAATTAATAGTTGCCAGGATTTTATATCCTTCGATTCTCAAAAATAATATTTTAGTGAGAAGTCCCAAAGCTCCTTTTGATAGATTACCTACTTTTCCTTTGCAGGATTCTAATAATTTGTTTAAAAATATTCCCTATGACTTGAAGGGAAATTTGCAAGTAACACAAGACAAGAATGATAAAAAAGAATTTAGTAGCAAACAAACCATTGAACTTTTAGAAAAAAAATGGAAGGTTGCTTGTGTAGATAATAACTTGACTACTAATGAAAATCTTGAAAGATTATTAAGTGGCAAAATGTTTGATTTCTACATGATTAATGAGCCGAGGGAAGCTCTTAGTAAATTGATAGAGTTTCAGCCAGAAGTAGTTTTCTTAGCTGTAGACATGCCAAATATTAATGGTTATGAATTATGTAGCTTACTGAGAAATCATAATAGTTTTACAACTACGCCAATCATTATGCTTTCAGAGGATAAAGGATTCGTTAATTTAAACAAATTAAAACTTTTGGGAGCAACAGATAATTTAATCAAACCTTTTACCCAAGAAAGCCTTTTAAGTATTATTTTAAAGTATCTTCAATAATAGTGGTGATTAGGGAATGGAATGTATCTCATGACTCTGAGAATAGCTATGTGATTAATTTTGATTGTCTATTTGATAGGGGGTAAGAACAGCATTGTGATTCTCCATTGATTAATTATTTAAATTACGTTTCTGAATCTTAATTTGATCGAGTTTATTCTCTTCGGCAAAGATGACTGTAAAATCGAGATTATTGTAACTAATAGTTTCTCCTTGAGTAGGAATCTTTTGCCATTGTTCGAGTAAAAAGCCACTTAAAGTATGATAATCTTCTGCTAAAGGTAAATCTATATCTAGAGATTCGTTAACATCTTCTAAGCTCATTTGAGCAGGAACTAAAAAAGTTTTTTCATCAATTTTTTTGATCGATTTGATGGTTGTTTTTTGGGGCTCTCCTTCATCACCAATAATTTCTGTGATTAGATCTTGAAGTGTAACTAATCCTGATGTCCCTCCAAATTCATCAATTACAATCACCATGGCTTTCCGCGATCGCTGCATTAGAGATAATAATTCATTCAAAGGGGTCGTTTCTGAAATAAAATTAACATCTTCAATCCATTGGCTAATTTTAGTATCATTAGTTAACTTTCCTTCTGCTAAAGGAATCGCTAAACTTTTATAGTCAATAAGTCCTTTGATATCGTCTAATGATTTACCGATAATTGGGTAACGAAAAAAATGTTTGTCAGCAATTGTTTGGAGTAATTCCGCAAAATCGGCATCTTGAGGTAAAAAGACAATTTCAGTCCGGGGAATCATAATTTCTACGGCGGTAACATCCCCAAATTCAAATACATTATTCAGAATTTCTCTTTCTTCGGCTTCTAAGCCAATTGATTCTTTTTCTGTCGCGATGATCAATTGCAATTCTTCTGAGGTGACTTTTTTATCCCATTCTTGCCCAATATATTCAATATGAGCCAATTTTAGTAACCAGCGAGTTGATTGGTTTAAAATTCCGACAAAAGGACGAAAAATACGAGCAATCACGACACTAGGAGGGGCAAAAAATCGAGCTAATTTCTCAGGATACAACAGAGCCAAGGATTTAGGACATAATTCTCCTAAAACTATTTGTAAATATGCCAAGCTAATAAAAGCAATGGGAATCGCTAAAGAATGAATTATGGCTTGAGTAATAAATCCTGGTAAGGGTAATTGGCCAATTAGTTGAGTGATCAAAACTGCAACTGTGCGCTCGCCAATCCAACCTAAAGCTAAACTAGAAAGAGTAATACCTAGCTGTGTAGTTGATAAAAGACGATCTATACTTTTTTGCAGATATTGAACTGTTTCTGCAGCAATATCACCATCTTTAACTAACTGATTTATACGCGATCGCCTAACTGAAACAATGGAAAATTCCGCAGCAGTAAAAAAAGCATTAATCGCAATTAATAAAAAAAGTCCAGAAAAAGATAGTAGAAAGTCTTGACTGCTCATCGAAAGACATCAGCGATGACGAGTAAAAAATATTTAATCTAATACAAGATTCCCAGTATTAAGAATAATGAAGTTTCGGGAATCATCCCAATAGGAATGACAAGAATTACCTGGTTACAGCAATTTTCTCTAATTTTAATTCTAATTCCTGTTTAGGATAGTCCTTCAGAGTTAAAGATATGTTACGAGAATTATTCAGAACGCCCAGAGGAACAATTAAATTGCCATGAAATTTTTGTCCATTAGCAGGTAATTCTCCTGGTAAACCTTCGGTAATAATACTCAAAGGTCGATTTTGATCATCTCTGACATCCATAAAACTATAGAGGAACTTGACCGAGTTAGAGCTTTCATTTTTGAGATTGACTCCCAAAATTAAGGAACTACCTTGGAATTTAGCCTGGGAAACTTCCATGGTGACGCCACCAGCAGTATCTTTAATGGGAGCAAAACCAGAAGGAACATTCTCTGGCTCGCCTTCTTGTGGCTCGCCTTCTTGAGTGACTAAACTAGATTTAGATTTAGTCAAAGATTGTTTAGAGTCAAGTTTTTTTTGGTCCTGATAGTGAATTTTATCGTAGACTTGTCTCAGGATTTCTTGCTCGTCAATGATCTTTAGGCCTTTGTGGTAGCCTGATCTGGCTTTGGTTTTAGATACTGGTTCTTGTGAGTTAGTATCTGGTTGTGTAACTACTTTCAAAGCTTCCGATCCCATCAAATAGCCAACATAAGCACTCGCAATACCGCCAACTAACATCATCAACAAGAGGAGAAGAATTAGCAGGAAAGGTGATTGGAAATTAATGCGATCGCTCATATTGTTAATTTTGTTTAATTTACTGAAGTTACCAATTATAATCAATAATTAGTTAACATAATGTTAATTCCAACCAGGGTTGGCCGAGCGGTTTAGGCAACGAACTCATAATTCGTGCAAGGCAGGTTCAACTCCTGCACCCTGGATTAAATTTTAGTAACAAGTAAAAAATTAATAGGTAAGAGGTAATTAGGTAAGGGTTAAGAGACTATGACTAATTGCTAAGGTATTTAATTATCAATTTTGCCTAGGTAATGTAGCTGATAAGATAATAATAAACTTAAAATAGGAATCTAATATCTTCCTTATTACCGATTCTCTATGCCCTAACCTCACTATTTTATATTTAATTAAGTATAGAATTAAGTCTAGTTACTTTACTAGTTACTTATTTAGTAACCGATATATCCAGGATTTTCCCGCAGAGAAGTATCATAGGGATTACCAAGATCTCTAGTTTTCATGGGAACGCCTCTTTCTGCTTGTTGTTTAAGACTATCTTGATAGAGAATATCCACTAACTCTCCATCTTTAGAGATTTGTATTTCGGGAAAACGATTAAACCCAAAAATATTATTCAGTTGGTCAATGTAACCATCGTTGCGAAAAGCATTACCACTATGTCGGAAAAAGGCATCTGTAAATACTTGTTGTACGGAAACTGGAGTTACTTCACTTTCTGTAACTTCATTTTTAGTAGTAGTTTGAGCCCATAACTTTAGGGGAAATAAACTAGCGATCGTAGTCAGGAAAACAATTGAACTTAATTTAGTAAATTTAATAGACATTGCTCAACATTCTTAAACTTCTGCTTAATCTTAGCTAAAGAATCTGCAATCGAACAGAGGATAATTAAGTAATTAAGTAATTTAAGTGATAAGTAATAAATAATAAGAAATTAAGCATTAAACACCAGTAACTACTAACCAGGAACCAAACTTATGAGCGACTATCTTAAAAATACTTCTGCTTTGCTTGATGCCGATTTTGATGATTTACGTCAAATCTTATTAAAGTTAATAGCTAAATATGCTTATAAAGAAGGAGACTTTGTGCTTTCTTCAGGTGCTAGTAGTCCCTACTATATCAACTGTAAGCAGGTAACTCTGAGGGCTGATGGAGCCTTAGTTATTGGTCGCTTATTATGTAATTTATTATCTGAAGATACGGTGGCTGTTGCTGGTTTGACTTTAGGGGCAGATCCTATCGTTTCTGCGGTAAGTTTGGTATCGGCGTTAGAGAATAAGCCAATTCCTGGATTAATTATTCGTAAAAAGCCTAAAGGACATGGGACAAAAGCTTATATCGAAGGCCCAAGTTTAGAACCGGTCGCTAAAGTAGTCGTCCTCGAAGATGTGGTAACGACGGGTAAATCTGCCTTGCAGGCTGTAGAAAGGTTACAAGATGCTGGTTATCAAGTAACAGAAATTATTTCTTTAGTAGATAGAAAGCAAGGAGGAGCAGAACTTTATCAATCCCAAGGATTGAAGTTTAGAGCTTTATTTGATATTACAGAAGTTCAAGGATACGCATCTTAACTTTAGTTTGTTTTTTGTAATGTTCTAGGCCAAAGCAATCAGTTAGGGTAGGAATGGTATTTTAAATCATTTTTATCCATACATCTCATGAATATGTTTTTCTCACGCCATGTCCAGCAGATCAACTGGTCGGCAATTATCATGTTTGCTCTGGGCTTTTGGCTCAGTAGTAGTTTAGTTTTTGATTGTTTGGTGATTCCTGGCTTACTAAGTAGTGGCATGATGAGCCAAGACGGTTTTGCTAGTGCTGGATATACTATCTTTGGCACTTTTAACCATGTAGAACTTATTTGTGCGGCAATTATCCTTGCTGGCAGTTTAGTTTGGAACTATAGCAGTAGCCTAGGTCAATTGAAAATTGATCGTTCTATTTGGTTTGCTGGCATGTTACTTGCGATCGCAATAATCTATACTTATATCTTGACTCCTCAGATGAGTGCTTGGGGCATGTCTTTAACTAGCTCAGAATCTATGGAACGGATTACAATGCCTATGAAAACTATGCATATCGCTTACTGGAGTTTGGAAGCTACTAAACTAATACTGGCTACTAGTCTTTTAAGCAAGTTTTATCGTAGTTCTTGTCGTTTAGTTTAACGGGTTTCGCCTTTGAGGGCAGAAGGCAGCGGTGCCGGGATGGAGTATAACAATTCAGTTTCTGGTGTTGAACCAATAGAATCTTTGAACCCTCTTCCCGGTGATGCCCAAGAGAGCAGGGCGCTATCCTTATTTAGAGCTTAGAGCTGAAAGCTTATAGCTAATTGCGAAGCAATTTGGGGAATTCTAAGGCAGATAAACTTTCGCTCAAACCTAGGTTAATTCCCTTTAAAACTATGAACCCGATTAGAGTTTTCACGATCGCTAAAAATAGTTTTCAAGAAGTAATTCGCGATCGCATTTTGTATTTTATCGGCTTCTTTGCTCTCCTGCTAATTTTGGGGCACAAAATCATCCCAGAAATTGCCGCCGGTACTGATGAAAAAATTTTATTAGATTTTGGCATCGGTGCGATCGCGATTTTAACTGTTGTGATTGCGATCTTTGTTGGTACGGCATTAATTAATAAAGAAATAGAAAAGCGTACCTTGCTAATGCTAATTCCCAAGCCAATTAGTAGAGCCGAATTGATTTTAGGTAAACATTTAGGTTTATGGGCAGTTTTAGCCATAACCATCTCGATTATGATGGCATTATACCTGGGGATGCTCCAAGTTTCTGGAATTAGTTATCCCGCATCTGCCCTGATTATTTCTGCCGTCTATCTTTTAATAGAATTAGCCTTAATGATTGCCGTTGCTATGGTTTTTGGGGTATTTACTAGTTCAATCCTAGCAACCCTACTCAGTTTTAGTGTCTATTTAATGGGGCATTTTAGTCAAGATTTACTAGAGTTAGGAAAATTAAGCAAAAATTCTAACATCGAGAGTCTGACCACCAGTCTTTATCTCGTATTACCCGATTTATCCAGATTAGATTTGAAAAACATGGCAGTATACGGTTTATTACCAAGTAGTGGCGATTTACTGGCTCATGCTCTTTACGGAGCTTTGTATACTATTCTTTTGTTAATAATTGCTATTACTATATTTGCGCAAAAAGAGTTTTAATTTCCCCATTGCCAGTAATTGGATTCAAATAGTTCTCGCCATTTTCACCTAAGTTTAATAAGATTGTGTAATGTTTACAGAAAATTAATCTGAAGTAAACAACTTGATAGATACTTTGGTTTAGAGTATCTTATTAAATCCTAACTAAGTCTTATTCGGTGATAGGGGAACTATACTTTGTCTATGTCCAATCGTTCTGGATTGATTTTACAACGGGAAAAGAAACCTAGCACAGCAAGCGAAGTCAACCTGCTAATTGTGACAGATGACTTTGTGGGAACAGAGGAAATCATTAAAACTTTAAACGCAATGACAGTGGATATTCTATATGACACTGTCTTTTCTCATCAATTTCCGACCCAAGTATCTGAATATGACTATGATGCAATTATTTATGATTATAGTTTATGCCCACATACAGCAACTATGGTAACACCTTTAAAGAAAATAGAAGGTTGGTATCGATTTCCTCGAAAAATCCCCTTAATATTAATTACAGAAACTTTAGGGGACGAAATTGCTGTTGAATGCATTCAATCAGGAATTGATGGTTATATTTTGCGCCACAAGCTACATCAATTACCAAAAATCTTAGAAAAAATTTTATTCTATACTGATAGCGAACAAAATAATGGACTTTGGAATCAAGTGGTCCAACTAAAAAAACACTTGGCAACTCTCAAGGCAGAAAAAGAACAACTAAAAGCCACAGCAGAAGCTAAAGAAGAATATTTTTCTCACTTAAATCATGAACTACGCAGTCCTATAGCCGCAATTTTAGGTTTTGCCCGAATGCTGAAAGATGAAATTTATGGGGCTTTAAATACCAAGCAGATGCAGTATGTCTGTGCAGCCTTAACTACAGCAGAACATCTTTTAGATTTGGTTAATGATTATCTTGATATTGCCAAAATTGATGCTAATCGGGAAGAGTTATTTTATGAAAACTTACCCGTAGAAGATATTTGTCAGGCCTCTCTGGCGATAGTACAAGAGAAAGCAAGAACTAAAGGATTGGATTTAATTCTCAATATTGCAGATAATATAGATTTTTGTTTCGCAGATAAGCTGCGCCTCAAGCAAATTTTAGTTAATTTATTGACCAATGCGGTTAAATTTACTGAATCAGGCTCAGTAACCTTAAAAGTAACCTTAGAGCAGAATATGCTTCGTTTTGCTATCATCGATACAGGCATTGGCATTTCAGAAGAAGATTGTCAAAAACTGTTCCAACCTTTTCAACAAATCAATAATAGCTCCAATCGGCGTAATAAAGGTACTGGACTAGGTTTGGCTTTATCAAAAAAACTCGCACAACTTCACGGAGGAAATATTGTTCTCACCTCCAAAATTGGCAATGGTAGTTGCTTTTGTGTTTCGATTCCTCGTCATAAACTACAGAATCAGTAATAAGTAATAGACTTCTCCGAAAACATCAATTCATCGAAAAAAAGCCCTAAAGGATACCGCTTCGCATAAGCTTCGCGTCACGGTAGTAAAACCAAATTAAAATAACCGCCTTGGCTTGGGAAGTTTTTCTTTTAGGTTAAAAAAACTGTGCTATTGATCTGAATAAACCATTGCCTAAAGTCCCTATGAGTTGAACGTTTGACATTTAGGCATTAGTTATTAACCTCTAGTTAATATTCATAATCATTTCTCAGATTAGGATTGTTAGGCTCTCGTCTGTCGTATTCTCTATTACCTTGTTCCCTGTTATCTGCAAGCTCATCTTCTGGATAATCAGATGGATAATCAGAATCTTCAGATTCTAAAGGTTGATAATCTACATAATCGGTAGTGATTTCCTCTTCCTCATCATAACTTCTACCCAAACCTTCATCGTATGATCGACCAAGACCATCATCGTAACCTCTGGGTTCTTCGGGGCTCTGATAACCTCTCCCAAAATCTGGCGGACTAGAAGGTTTACTAGGAGGAGTAGGGCGAGAGTAATTGTCATAACGCTCACGATCTCGACTAGAGCGAGGGTCTTGAGGATAACTGGGTTCATCCCAACTATCTTCGCGATCCCATTCATCATAGGGATCGCGGGATGGCGAAGGCTTCTTGGTCAGCCGAGGACGGGGGACATTTCCTGTATTATATTGCTGAGAACGACTACGAGGAGCTCGACTGCGGTTTTCCTCTCGATTCACACTAGTTCTACGGGTCGGACGAGGCTCAGTATCATCATAACCTCGCAACCTGGGACTATCATAATTCGGTCTGGCATTCTCGTAACCATAGGCTTCTGGAATGCTGCGATCAGTATCTTCTTCTCGATATACCCTAGTGCGACTTACTGGACGTTCTCGATCTACTGTGGGAGTATTCCGTCTGGCTTGTTCGGTAGCGACAGCTCGTAAACGAATACTTTCTACAGCAAAGAAAATTGCCGAACCTGTCAATAACAGCTGACCAAACTGAAGAATTGGGTCAAGCCGCCATCCCTGAAATATCATGATCAAACCACATAACAAGCCAATAGCAGCAAAAAAGATGTCATGATCTCGGGATAATTCTGGGCGCACAGAACGTAAAAAATATAATGAAGCTCCCGCTACTGCTAGGAAGATTCCTAGAATGCTGGCTGCGTTCAGCCCAAAATTTACCATTACTGCTCTCCTATGTTGGTTATCCTCTAGCTAAATTCTAACTACCAAAACATATATTAGCAGCTAGTCAATCATAAAAAATACGATGGACTGGCTGCTAAAGAAAAATTTTAAGATATTGAGATCTTAGAATCCTAATATTAGGAGCGTTTAATTTTATCGAATTGGCTAAATACGAGTAAGGCAACTGTGGCTGGAATTACCACAATTAGGGTTCCAGCAACTAAGCTCCAGAGAAAGTTAGCTAGAGAAGGAGTCATATTTTTTTTATCCTGTTTATTTACTATTGGGACATTAACTTAATTTATAATTTTAAAAGTTTTTGTCACAAAACTACAGTCATTATTCATTGACTGTTGATCATTGTATCAATAGGCAATGTTTATAAGTCGTTAAAATTGGCAGCCGTCTCCTTGTACTCTTTTTATTGCTCCTTGTTTCCCCTTAGTTATGGTTGATCTTTTTCCAGCCTAAAATCTTGTTACCAACTCGAAAAATCACGGAATTGGTTAATCCCAACTGTTCTATCGCCGCAGCTACAAAACGGTTTTGTTTTGGGGTCATGGGGAATAAATGAGGACATCGCTCAAAATCAATACATAGCACAGTGGAACTTCCCCAAGGCTCACGGAAAATCTTAACGTCATGAGGCAGATGACGACTTAAAGCGAAAAATTTTGAGAGGGCAATTTTCTCAAAATTTGTACTGGTACAATCTAGAGGTGATTCCATATCCATAAATCGTTGCTTCCTAGTTCTGACAATCCTCTTAATGGGTCTTATCTTGAAACTGTTGGCGTGAATATTAATAAATTGTAATAATAGAGTGGATAATAGCTTCATTAGCTTATTAAAAATTCTCGATATTTTAGTTATTTAGTTAACCTAATTTATTTAATTTATACAAAACTTCTCACAAAATATGTCTAGTTTAATAAACCTAAAAAAAACAGCAGAAAAGCAGGATTGTGTTACTAGCTATCGACAAAAATTAGCTAATTTTTACATGAAAAACAGTTTAATTATCGGCATAGGATTGGGCTTATCGATTGCCTGGGGAGGGGCAAAATTAATCTCTCCCATAGCTAATGAAAAATCGATCGCGGCTTCGGAAACTCAGACTGTAGCTGAGCCATCTGGGGAGAAACCGAGCGGGGTCGCTCGTCACACTCGCGCGTTCCCTAGCTCGGGAAGCCCGAGCGGGGTCGCTCGTCAAGTTACGGTTACTGAGGTAGCTTCTAATACCGTAACGCGATCGCTGAAAGCTTCAGGAACCGTAGAAGCTTATGAGTTAATTCCAGTGATGTCCCAAGCGACTGGTTTGCAAATACAAGAAATCCTAGTAGATGAGGGCGATTATGTAGAAAAAGGTCAAGTCCTAGCTAGGCTAAATAGTAATGCCCTAGAGGCTGAATATTTGCAAGCTCAAGGGACAGTTGCCCAAGCAGAAGCACGTTTAGCTGAGATCGAAGCCGGTACCAGGTTTGAAGAAATTGCGAGAGCTCAAGAAAGAGTGAAAAGTTTAGCTGCAGAAGTAGCTCGTGCTGAGTCAGATTTGGACTTAGTTACTAAAAGAGTCGAACGAAATCAAACCTTAGAAACAGAAGGTGCGATTGCTCGCGATCTCTTGGATGAGATTTATAATGAGGAACGCATTAATCGGGCGAATCTCGAACAAGCCCAAGCTAAGTTAGCAGAAGGCAAACAAGAATTGGCACAATTACAAGCAGGAGAGCGTCCTGAAGTAAAATTAGCTGCTAAAGCCGAATTATTACAGGCTCAAGGTCGATTAAAATTAGTTGAGACTCAGCTACAGGATGCTACCGTAACTGCCCCAGCTTCAGGAATTATTGCCGAACGCAATGGGACATTGGGTGAATTAACTTCTAACTCTGATAATTTATTTACAATTATAGAAAATGGACGCTTAGAGTTAAGGCTAAAAATTCCCGAAACTTCGATTTCTCAAATTCAACCCCAACAAAAAGTGCAAATTATTAGTCAGTATAATTCTCAACCTCTGATCGGAACGGTTCGAGAAATTGATCCCGTTATAGATAGCCAATCTCGCCAAGCAACGGTCAATATCGATTTACCATCTCAAGTTGCTCTCAAGCCAGGAATGTTTTTGCGGGCAACTATTAGTACGGCGACAGCGCCAGGTAAAACTGTTTCAGTTAAGGCCCTATTACCCCAAGCTGATGGTAGCGCGATCGCTTTTGTCGTGCAAGATGATAATACGGTTAAAGCTCAATCGGTGGAAATTGGCGAAATTTTAGCCGATGAGAAAGTAGAAGTAATTCAGGGATTACAAGCAGGCGATCTGATTGTAGTTAAAGGAGCTGCCTATCTTAAAGACGGTGATGCCGTTTCCTTCGAGGAATAAATTCGGTGTAAGCGAATGAGGAAGTCAGTCCTGAAAAAGGTAACCAACTTCTTCTTCCTGAAGTTAAAAAATATATTTCAGATTGCTTGACGCTAGAATAGTTCTCCAGAGAAAAATTTTAAATCAATATTTTGTGTGGCTATGACAATATTAGATATTGCCGAATTAGGAAATCCCATTTTAAGATGCCAGGCTCAATCAATAGAGAAAGTGAGAGAGCCCAAAATTTTACAACTTATTGATGATTTAATCGCTACAGTCGAATTAAATAATGGGGTAGGGATTGCTGCGCCTCAAGTATCAGCATCTTATCGCTTATTTATTGTGGCTTCTCGCCCTAGCATTCGCTATCCCCAAGCACCAAAAATGAACCCGACAGCGATGATTAATCCGACTATCATTTCCCGTAGTAATGAAATCGTCAAAGATTGGGAAGGTTGCTTGAGTATTCCTGGTTTACGAGGTTTAGTCCCCAGAGATCGGGCAATTGAAGTTGAATATACTACCATAACAGGCGATCGCGTAAGGAAGATTTTTACAGATTTTATTGCCCGTATTTTCCAACATGAACTAGATCATCTTGACGGCATAGTATTTTTAGATCGCCTAGAAAGTAATCAAGATTTATTTACTGAAGCAGAATATCAGAAGAGAATTTAAGATGTAGTTGAAATGCATTAAATTCTACTATTATGTTTAATAAATGTAAAAGTTGAGCAAGTATAAATTGGGCAATATATGGAAGACCAACCAATTTTTTCTCTTCAAAAAATAACTTGGATCTTTCTAACTCTCATGAGATATAGCTTTTTGGGAGCAGGACTTAAGATTGATTATTGTTGGTAAGTTTTGGCTCTCAATGAAGCAGAGAAAATTTCTTCTGCTTCAAAGCAATGGATATAATACTCAATCCAATTCATCAAGTATATTTTTGAGGTTGACCGGGGAATACGAAGATTTTTGTTCGGGTCTAAAATATGTTACTTCTCCCAACAGAATTTAGGATGATGCGTCGTTTTTAGTTACTATTTAGAGAGCTATCGAAAAACAATTTATGGTTAAAACTGCGGCTTTATTAACGACTCCTTCAAGCGTTATTGCTCTAGACGTGGAAGGGATGAAATGTGCAGGCTGCGTCAAAGCAGTAGAAAGACAATTACAACAAAATCCTGGAGTTATCTCAGCTTGCGTTAATCTGATCACAGAAGTCGCAGTAGTTGAGTATCAACCAGAACATGTACAACCAGCAACTTTAGCTGATAAGTTAACTCAAACTGGTTTTCCGACGGAAATTCGGCCACAGAATCATAGCATCCTAGAGAAGGCGGAGCAAGCTAAAGAAAAACGCCAACAGCAGCAACAGCGACAATTATGGCAACTCATTACGGCTTCTATTTTACTGATTTTTTCCAGTATCGGTCATCTTAATCATTTAGGGTTGCCTAGTATCCCTATCCTGACGAATATCTGGTTTCATTGGGGATTAGCAACCCTGGCACTCTTGATTCCTGGACGTAATTTAATTATCGATGGT
The DNA here is from genome assembly GCA_030065615.1 of Xenococcus sp. MO_188.B8. Taxonomy (GTDB): domain Bacteria; phylum Cyanobacteriota; class Cyanobacteriia; order Cyanobacteriales; family Xenococcaceae; genus Xenococcus. The sequence continues at coordinate 16,461 of JASJDR010000013.1, forward strand.
GCCAGAAGTTTTTACCATCGCATGCCCAATATGAATAGTTTGGTGGGGTTGGGGACAGTTAGCGCCTATACTGCTAGTTGTTTTGCGCTGTTATTGCCGGGATTAGGTTGGGAATGCTTTTTCGATGAGCCTGTAATGCTACTGGGTTTTATCTTTTTGGGGCGCACTCTAGAAGCGAGAGCTCGCTCTCGGGCTTCTGCTGCTTTAGAGAAGTTGGTAGCTTTGCAACCAGCAACGGCTCGTTTGATCGGCAATCAGGTCGATGTCTCGGAAATTCCTAATATTAACATCCCGATAGCACAAGTTAGAGTTGGAGAATGGCTGAGGGTTTTGCCCGGGGAAAAGATTCCTACTGATGGCAAAATTGTTTCGGGTGCAACGACCATTGATGAATCCATGTTAACGGGTGAATCTATAGCTGTTGAGAAGCAAATAGGCGATCGCGTTTTTGCAGGTACCATCAATCAAGAAGGGGTTTTCTCTTTCCAAGTTACTGATATCGGTAACTCGACAACTTTAGCGAGAATTATTGATTTAGTTGAATCGGCACAAACTCGCAAAGCCCCCGTCCAACAGTTAGCCGATACCGTAGCGGGTTATTTTGCCTATGGCGTAATGGCGATCGCGATTCTCACTTGGTTATTTTGGTATTTTGTCGGTACGGATCTTTGGCCGCAAGTTTTAATGGCAAGTTCTTCCCCCATGCATCAGGGAATGATGATGCCGACTTCTCCTTTGTTATTAAGCTTACAATTAGCGATCGCGGTTTTGGTAATTGCTTGTCCCTGTGCCCTCGGTTTGGCAACGCCTACTGCTATTTTAGTGGGGACAGGAATTGGCGCAGGCAAAGGGATTTTAATTAAGGGAGGAGATATTTTAGAACAGGTTCAAAAACTGGATAAGATAGTTTTTGATAAGACAGGAACTCTGACTGAGGGAAAATTGCAGGTTAGCGATGTTGAAGTGCTCAATAGTTTGGATCAAGCTAGTTTGTTACAATTAGCAGCGACTCTAGAAGTTCAGAGTAATCATCCTCTAGCGACGGCAATCGTTCATCATGCTAGGCAAGAGGAATTATCTTTATTAACAGCGACCGAAATTGCCACCCAACCTGGGTTGGGAATCTCAGGCATTGTCGCAGGAGAAACTATTCTCTTAGGCAATCAAGATTGGTTAAGGCTACATCAAATCACTTGGGATCATCAGATTCAAGAGCGAGCTAACTCTTTAGCTGCTGATGGCAAAACGATAGTTTATCTGGCCAAATCAGGAAAGCTTGAGGGCTTGATTGCTTTTAAAGCTCAATTACGACCAAATGCTTATGCTACCGTTACTAAGCTACAAGAAATGGGCTTAGAAACGATTCTCTTAACTGGTGATCGCGAAGAAATAGCACAACAAATTGCCACCGAAGTTGGAATCTCTCAAGTGTTTTCTCAAGTTAAACCCGCAGACAAAGCAAAAATTATCCAATCATTACAAAATAAATCCCAACTAGTGGCCATGATCGGTGATGGCATCAATGATGCGCCAGCTTTAGCCCAATCTGATATTGGCATATCTCTTCAAGGTAGTACCGATATCGCGATCGAAACTGCTGATATTATCTTGATGCAAAACAATCTTGCCGATGTGCTAAAAGCTATAGAATTAAGCAATGCTACAGTGCAGAAAATTAAGCAAAATCTTTTTTGGGCATTAGGCTATAATGCGATTGCCATTCCTCTAGCAGCAGGTGTAGCTTTACCCAGTTACGGTTTGTTGTTATCTCCTATCCTAGCAGCGATCGCTATGGCTTCTAGTTCCCTAATTGTGGTTACTAACTCACTACTTTTGAAAAACTATCAAGCAAATAGTTAGGGAGCCCGCTTTCTCCGCTATTTCCCTGGTCTCCCGCTACTTCCCGAGGACTCTGGAGACATCTCAGATAGTAAGTAGTATGATATATAAAGCTTCTGTAAAGTTCAGTTTCTAGCTTCCTAATGTCTGTAAAACCGGCAAAACATCGCGAAGAACATATATTAATAGTTTTTGATGGCAAAGGACAAAAAGAGGTTGTTCTTTCCGAAACCGCCTATTCTTTAGGGAGGGGACAAAATTGTGATATTCGCATTCAATCTCAATTTGTCTCCCGTCATCATGCCACTTTAATCAAGCGATCGCATAATGATACCGAGGAATACTATCGAATTATTGATGGTGATTTAAAAGGGAAAACCAGTGTTAATGGTTTGCTAGTCAATCAGCGAAAAGTATCATTTCATGATCTCAAGAATGGCGATAAAGTAGTCTTTGGTCCTCAAGTATCGGCAGTTTATGAACATCGTCAATATGATGTTTTTCCCACTCTTCCCCCTGATGATCCGTTTGATATTACTTTGATCGATCCTGCCATGATCGATTTTGATGACGAAGAATAAGTTAATTAATGATTGAAAATTGAAAATTGATTCTTCGTTTAAGAATATAATCGGTCAAAATCGAGCAATAACCTTATTGCAACAGGCAATATCTTTAAATCGTATTGCCCCAGCTTATTTGTTTGTGGGAGTTTCTGGTATTGGACGTAGTTTGGCAGCCCAAGGATTTGCCCAACTATTGCTCACTCAGAATTTGTCTGAAAAGCAGAAATCTCTGACGGTCAAGAAAATATTACATCATAATCATCCCGATTTCCGGTGGCTAGAACCGACTTATAGCGATCGCGGGGAGTTGCTAACCGTTTCTCAAGCCCTAGCTAAAGACTTGAAACGGAAAACTCCTCCCAAAATTAGGATCGAGCAAATTCGCCAACTTATTCAATTCCTCAACCGTCCTCCCCTAGAATCAGAACGATTAATAGTCGTGATTGAAGATGCTCACACTATGGCAGAAGCACCAGCCAATGCCTTACTCAAAACTTTAGAAGAGCCAGGAAAAGCGACCTTAATCTTAATTGCACCTAGTACCGAATCATTGCTATCTACTATTGTTTCGCGTTGCCAACCCATCCCCTTTCAGCGATTATCCCAACAGGATTTGCAGCAGGTTTTAGAAAATACTGGAAATCAAGAAATATTAAACCATCCTGAACTCTTAAAAATTGCCCAAGGAAGTCCCGGAGAAGCGATCGCTGCTTGGTCACAGTTACAAGCTATTCCTCAAGATGTACTACAACAATTAAAACAAATTCCTAAAAATCATTTAGTAGCTTTAAGATTAGCGAAAACGATTACTCAAGAGTTAGATCTAGCCACACAACTTTGGTTAGTAGATTACCTACAATATTGCTACTGGCAAAAAGACTATAATTCATCGACGATCAAACAATGGGAAGATACCAGAAAATATTTACTATCCTATGTGCAACCTCGTTTAGTTTGGGAATGTACTCTTAGTAATCTAATCAATTTTTAAATTGCTGCTTCAAAGGCAATTCCTTCATCAATATAGTTGGGACAACTAGAACGAATACTATCTGCTTCAGCACCTGTGGCATAAATATAAGTTCCAGAGATCTCAGAATTTTGGAAACGAGAAAATGAGACTCCGATACCCGTTCCTGCACGATAAACATAAAAAGCAATCCCTTCATCGTTGAAAGCATTAGCTAAATTAGAATCGGCATTGATTAGATTGCGTTCTGTTTCTTCTACATATAGATAAGCTCCTGGGCGTTGATTGCTTTGAAAACGATATAAGGGAATTAAATTTTCATTTGGTGCGATCGCTGCATAAAAAGCAACACCTTCTTCGATCAAGTCAGGATAATTAGTCCGAATATTATGAGCCTCTTCTTCTGAGGCGAACAAGTAACTTCCTGGAATCTCAAGATTTTGGAAACGATATATAGGAGTATCAAGAATTTCTAACTTGTAATTTTCAGAAGAATCAATAACTTCCGATTCTTGATTTTCGGAAGAATTATGAGTCGCTGATTTTTGATTGTTAGGAAGCTCGATATCCTCTAACTCTTGATGTTTTTGAAAAAAGACAGCGGATAATTTTTCTTGATCTAAACAGATAATATTTTTACAATAATCGTAGGCGAGCATCTTGATATTTTCATCTACTTCAGATATGATGTTCTTTAATTGTTCAAATTGCTGCTCCGACCAGTTGATTTCTCGTTCAGATAAGGGAAAATATGGCTTTTGATCACAAAACGAAGCATCAAATTTATTCAATAAATATTGATTAACTTGATCTACGCCATCTCTAAATTTCTGGAATTCATTTTTATTAAGTTGAAATTTATCTCCATTTAATTTGTGAAGCTCAACAGTATCTCCGTCTTTTCTGAAAGGATTAATTTTTTCACTAATAAAAAGGGGTTGTTCTTTATTGATAAAAGAAATCAATCTGGTTGCTTGCTCCGACATAGAATCATTAGCTCTGAAAAATTCCAAGCTAGAATAATCAGTGACCCCAATTATTTCAAAAAAATGACCAACAGGACCATATTCATGGTGACATAGGTTTTTAAAAGAGAAAAATTCAACTTGAGGGAATACAGATTCAATAGTTTTTATTTTGGTTACTATTATACTTTCTTTTTTATTTTGACTTCCGTTGTTATTGTGATTTAAATTTATACTTTCAAGAGAATAACCATTTTTTACCATTTCTTGTATGGAACTATTAATAGAAGAAAGAGGAGGTCTTACAACAACAATTACCCGAATATCATAACCGTAAGACTGTATTTTAGTTCTCATTTTCTCAAGTTCTGTTGCACAAAGCTTGGAAATATCTTCTCCTGATATGAGAACTTTTTCATACTCTTGGTTTAAAATATGGTTTAACTGCTCCTCATATTGTTTATTGGCTGCGCCAGGATCTACTTTCCAGCGAACATTCATATGATATTTATCTGGCTCACTGGTGAACAAGCTATAAAATGGTATGGAATGATTTGTAATAACTCTATGGTCTAGATTAAATAATGGATAATAAAATCCCAGTTCTTCCAACTTCTCTTTATTGACAGCGCAGGTTGTTTGAATAGATGTTGTTGCGGTTTTGTGAAAACCCATGTGTATTATAAATTGTTTCATTAAGCTCTTGAGGATATTTTTAATAAATTACTGTTAGATATATTAGAACCTTAGTCATCTAAAATACTAATAGATATCGCTCCATACTTAAAAAAAATCTTGGTGCAAAGACCAAATTAAGTAGGAGAAATTATTTCTTGGAGAATAGAATCATAGAGCTAGTAAAAACTTTTCCCTATCTTGGTACGTGTTCCCTGTCTTGATTCGCAGAGGCTAAAGACCTTTCGTATCTACCCATTGAATATATGTGGGAATATATGGTAAGACCTGCGGTTTTTATTTGGAATGACTATACATTTAATTTTAGGACTGAGTAGCTCAACCATTCGAACTCCCATGCCGGCATTGCTTTTCCCAAACAATTCCTAACACTATAGTTTTCATCAAAGAAATTGAGTAATTTTCTTGAGGTTCTCACTGTACTTCCCCTCTGACAAAGGCAAGAGCAACTATGATGCATTAAGGCTTCTCCAAATGGCAGTTTCTTCAGCCTTTTTACCCGATAACCTTTACCTATTTGGGGTTTGCCAGACCATAGCTCAAGGAGTCTAAATAATTTCATTAGTGCCAGACTATACAATACTGGCCAATAGTTTAACGATATATACAGTAATTTTACAATTCTCAATCACTTAAAAAACAATTAATATTATTTTCTAAATTCAATATATATTATAGATAGAGCATAATATATTCGCTGGGGCAATCGGAAACAAGCTACTTGCAACAGCGGTGCAATCCTTTGAATTTTGGCAAGCAAATCCAATGAGGTTTTACTCATCCTTATTATTCCGCTTGATATAATCTTACCTTCCTAAATCCCTCCTTTAAGGAGGGACATAATTTAATATCCTCTCCTAGGGGATATAAAGAGGCAGGACGAATATCGGGAAATGCTAACTGACCAAGAGACACGCACCAACAAAGTAGCAAAAAGCTTGAGTAGCGACTTACATTGTCCCATGTATGGAGGTGACAATCATGGATTCCCAATTTTTCAGCAGCACAGTCAAAACTACCGTCAGTTTACTATTGATGGGATTAGCAGGGCTTTCGACAACGCCTGCTATGGCGCAAGAGGAAGTTCCTACTACCGAGGGCCAAGTTCAGCAGCTAGAAGAAGTTATCATTCCTAAAGGCACAATTCAACAGCTAGAGGGAGTTGAGGCTAGAACAGTGTCTGAATCACCTTGGGCTGTTGGTGGGGATTTTAATAACGATTCCGAAATTGACCCAGCTTATCTTGACTTAGATTATGAAGCAAAGTATTCCATATTCGGTTTAGAAGTAAGAGTTAATCCTCACAGTGAAGACTGGGTGCATCTTAATCATGGAGATGGAACTAGAGGTTACTCCGAAATTGTTCTGGTTCGATTTTAAAATCGTGATCAGTAGTTGAAGAATTATTGATTTTGGATGTCGATAAATCTATTAATGTAGAGACTTAGGAGCTTACGTCTCTACAGCGTATCTGATTGCGTGGCAAAAGAATTTAATAGGTCTAAATTAACAAGATTATATTGTACTTGCGAGATCGCGTCAGCGACTACCGAAGATCTCCCTAATGGAGCTAGCTGGGGGATTAGAGTTGAACATATAAGATTAAATTAATTTTTATGTATTATCTAATACATAAAGTCTTTTTGTTATATGTTTATAAGTAGGAGGCTCATCAGGATTACTGAGCTCCATATTCTCTAATCTCTAAGATTTTGAGGGGAGAAGATTTTGAAGTAAAAAGTTTTCTTAACTAGGTTGTCGCCATGCTCGAAGCTAAACTAGATTTTTGTGCCAGTCTCCTCTATCACTGGATTGAATTACATAGTGGTACCAATAAAACAATCACTTTTAATCTAGATAATTTCCAAACTTGGACTGGTGAATTTTTAGAACATAAAGCGAGTCGAGATGAGATACAGACTGCTTTATTTGAATTACAGAATTTTGATTTGATTACTGTTGAAGGGAATGAAATTAGTTTACGCGATCGCATAAGTAAATTTCAGCCTCAAATTGAATCATTGCCTACTTTTCCCTTAACTCGTAGTAAAAATAATTATCCTTGGCTGGGGGCAGTCATTCTAATTCTATGTTTTTTAGGATTGGGTTTAGGCTCTATGTTGTTTCCTGCTAACACAAATCAACAAAATAGAGAAAACATTGAAAACCTTGACAACATTGGACATTAAACATTGATCTTTTTACTTTCGAGCTAGGGTCTAGTCTAATTTTGAAAACAGTTATCTTTGTTCTTTATCAGCTATACTTCCATTTAAAAGAAATATCTTAAGCGTATTGACAGATAACGACAAAAATGTAACAATGATTACAGAAATCAAACAATCGTTCATCTTTCAAGAACTTAATCAAGAGAGACGGAAGTAGGGGATAACCCGAAGGAACGCGCCTCATTATAATCACGCTAAATTCTGGAGGCGAACCTTATGAAACTTTCTTATCGCGGAATACAATACAATCAAGAACCTAACGCAGTAAATGTGCATTCTGGTAGAGTTGTAGGCAAATATCGAGGAGCCGATTGGCAAGCTCATAACTTAGAGAGAGTACCTGTAAGACAATCTCATCCCCATTTAACTTATCGCGGTGTTAGCTACAGATAGTTCTTCTGTCGCAAATCAAAAGATTTCAAGATTTAATTTTTATACCACCTTAAATGCCATGGCTTATCACCATGGTTTTTTATGGAAGGCTCTCAAAGTTTTAGGAGCAAACCCTATCACGTAGCGCCAGGGTTCGCCTGATCTCATTATAAGATAGAGGGCGTTAATGAATTGTTTCCGAGCGAATTTCGGCTAAGATTTGGGAAATTTCTGCTTCCGATTGAATATGCTGAGACAAAACTTGTTTAGTAACTTCTAAGACTCGATTAGAAAATAATTTGGCTAAATCTTGTCTTAGTTCTTGCCCAATATAAAATTTGAGTAAGGCTTCAACAGACATATCTCGACTAGCCGCAACTTTTTTGAGAGATTCCAAAGTATCTGTGGGAATTTCCAGGGATACTGTTTCTTTAGGGCGAGAATGCAATTGTAATGTATATTCTGGTTCAGGCTTGTTCATAGAGTTTCCTTTCATTCCGAGTAGCAGGGCGAGCAGAAATTATGCGGTTGCGCTTACCTCTTTCAAGATAAACAACTAACAAGAGACGTTACTCTTTAGAGTAACCAAGAATAAACTCTCGTCTTTCACTATTAGAAAGCTTCTGCGGAATATAGCAATCCTATGTGAGTCATGAAAACCGATAGTAGTGTGAGTATCTTGCTCACGCGAGCGAGACGCTCGCACTTTTTCACAAATGATTTAGGATTGCTATAGCATCAGCAATTTGATAGAAAGGATCAAAGAAAACCTCTGCTGCTTCTTCAAAGGTAATACCATATTTGTCAAAATTACTCTGGGCTTTGTTACTATCCCACTCAAATTCAACGTCTTGCAGTTGATAAACAATATTCATGGATTTATTCTATTGCCATGATCGCTTTTTTGAGAAAAACCTCGGTTAAAAGCAGTCGCTTTGTATCGTGCGATCGCGTAAACTGATCTCATCCTTAATGATTATCTCGCGAAATTTTCTCTTGAATTGCCTTTTCCATGATGCGAATATTTTCTTCAATTGGGATACCTTCTTCGGTGCAAACAGAAGGATATCATCTAACTTCTACTCCTGGTGGAACACGAGATTAATCATTCACATCCAGAAGCAGGATTCATCGTGGCATTACGCCGTAAATCTGCTAAATACTGCTCTATAACAACAAATTGCGGTAAATTCAAACTATAGTACATCCAACGTCCTGACTGACGAGCACGAATTAATTTTGCTTCTTTGAGAGTTTTGAGATGGAAAGATAACTTAGATTGACTTACGTTCAAGCGATCGCATAATTCACAAACACATAATTCCTGTTTTTGGAGTAGCTCCACGATCGCCAACCTTAAAGGATCGGATAAACCATGACAACCTGCCATAATAAGAATTGTATCGGGGGATGAACTAACTACCATCAGGTTTTACTAAAGCAACATCCCCATTTTGACATACTCCCCAGCCTAAAAGCGTGGGGATTCTAGTACCTCACGATACTAGTTTTCTGCTTCTATCTGTGCTAACTAGAATATCGTTGCCGATACTCCCCGTCGCATCCAGTCCACAGACATTTTGGAACACGCTATGCCCTAGCGCGTTTACACCACGATTCCTAATTTCTTGAGCGGCAGCTACATCTCTGGTGGTGGTGTATCCACAATCAATACAATTATGTACTCTGACATCTAAAGTCTTCTTCCCAGTATGCGCTCCACAATTGGGACAAGTTTGAGAAGTTCCATTTTTATCTATCTTGGCAAAGTAAGTATCCGTTTTCCAACAAACCCATTGCAAGATATTCACAAACTGACCAAAACCAGCATCTGCTGAAGAACTAGAAAGCATTCCTCTAGCCCAAATAACAAAATTAAGATCTTCGAAAAATATCATGCCAGCTCCTGCACAAAGTTGATGGGCTAACTTAAAATGCCAATCCTTTCTAGTATCAGAGATTCTTTGATGTAACCTAGCTATTTTCTGGTTGAGCTTCTGTCGATTATTTGAACCCTTTTGCTTGTTCCTTAATCTACGTTGCAGCAATTTCAGCTTGCGCTGTAATGTTTTAAGGAATCGAGGTCGCTTAATCTCTTGGCCGTCACTAGTTACTACAAACTTATCAAAGCCCAAATCCAAACCTCTGGGATGTCCATGAGGTAAAGGATTAGCAACTGTAACATCTAACTGTAGTGACAAGATAACAAAATAACCAGAGGCTTTTCTAACTATTCTTGCTTGCTTCGGAGTAAAACCATCAGGAATGGGACGAGACATTCTCCACCTAACTTCTTTTAGCCCTGGAAGCTTAATGGTTTTGGTGCTTATGGGATTTTTGCCTAACTGAGGAAAGACAAAAGAACGCATCCGATATTTATTCTTAAAGCGCGGCAGTCCAAATCCCCTAGCTTTCATGTCATCCCAAGCTCTATCTAATGTTCTTAATGTCTGTTGTAGAACCTGTGAATGAACTGATTTCAGTATAGGATGTTGTTTCTTAGCCTCAGTCAGTTGTTTGGCTTGACGATGATAGTTCGGAAATGGCTCATCAACAGGAATAATGTATTCTTTTTCAATTGAGCAAGCATTCAGAGGAGACTTACGAGAAGCACACCAGTCTTTGCGCTGTCTCAGCGCAAAATTCCACACAGAACTACAAACATCTAGCGTTTGCTCTATGATGTCAATTTGCTCTATTGTGGGCTCTAGTTTGTACTCGTAGTTCATTGTTAGCATGCCAATATTTTACCTTACATACGGTACAATATTGTGTAAAATTAATATTAACTATACTTAATTTAGCCTTACGCTTTGAAGGACAAGGTTTTAGACCCGTGAGCATAAGGATAAGTAATAAAAATACTTGGCAAACCGCTAATCATCAATTAATCATTAATTATGAGTGTTACTGATTCCCCAAATTCCGTCAATTATCCTCAAGCTACTATATTTAGAGCAACCAGAGCCTTATCCTGCTCTCCCTTTAAGTTAAACCTATTTACGGCCATGCAGAACCAGGGTATTTCCTTACAAATTATTGCGGGAGAGCCAGGAATTAACAAAAACTATGTCACGAAAAACCTCACAGAAAATCAAGCAGAATCTTATCTTGTGTGGTTGATTAATGTCGGACTATTAAGGCGAGAAGTAGATGGACAGGGGCTTACAGACAGTTTTCGCCTTACCCCACTAGGAAGACAACTGATTGCCCAATGGGAATCTGGAGGTGATTTTCCCACACCTAAGCTCAAAGATAGACTCTACAATTTTATCAATCGTTGGTTACAATGGTCACTTTAAATATAGCTGTATATGATTGCTATAACAGACAGTAAGTGTCTGAGTGTCTTGCATTAAGGGAAATATAGATGAAAGCAATTATGGTGGTGGGGACAACCTCCCATGCAGGAAAATCTTTTATGACGGCTGCATTATGCAGAATTCTGGCAAAACAAGGATGGCGTGTTGCTCCTTTTAAAGGACAAAACATGGCGTTAAATTCCTATGTAACATCCACAGGAGGCGAAATCGGTTATGCTCAAGCAGTACAGTCTTGGGCAGCAGGAGTTAATCCTCGGGTAGAAATGAATCCGATTCTACTCAAACCCCAAGGCAATATGACTTCCCAAATAGTACTTCGAGGTAAAGCTGTTGGCGTAGTTTCCGCCGCAGATTACTACGATAAATATTTTGATTTAGGTTGGGAAATCATACAAGAAGCTCTTTATCGTCTATCTTTGGAATTTGATTTAGTGATTTGTGAAGGTGCTGGTAGTCCTGCCGAAATAAATCTGAAACATCGCGACTTGACTAATATGCGAGTTGCTAAACATCTTAATGCTACCACTATCTTAGTTGTAGATATCGAAAGAGGTGGTGCTTTTGCCCATGTTGTCGGTACTTTAGAATTACTCGAACCAAGTGAGCGATCATTGGTTAAAGGGATTGTAATCAATAAATTTCGTGGAGATAAAAAATTATTAAGATCTGGAGTGGAATGGCTCGAACAACATACAGGCATTCCTGTTCTGGGGATAATTCCTTGGAGTGACCATATATTTCCCGCAGAAGACTCTCTAGATTTGTTCGAGCAACGGAAAAGTAAATTTCATAGTGAATTAGATATCAAAATAATTCGGTTACCAAGAATCTCCAACTTTACAGATTTTGATCCTCTAGAAGCAGAACCTACAGTTAACGTTCAATATCTCAATTTAAAAGACTCTCTAGGCCATCCTGACGCAGTTATTATCCCAGGAACTAAAACTACTGTTGCCGATCTAGTTGCTATGGAAAATAGTGGTTTGGCTGAACAATTACGGGAATATGCGGCTGCAGGAGGCACAATTTTCGGAATTTGTGGTGGGTTTCAGATTTTAGGTCAAAGAGTTATTGATCCTGAAGGATTTGAAGGGGAACCAGGAGAACACAAAGGATTGAATTTGCTACCTATAACTACCATTCTGACTCAAAATAAAATAGCCCGGCAACGGCAAGTATTTTCCCAATATCCTCAAGCAGGATTACCTGTAGATGGTTACGAAATACACCAAGGGCGAAGTCGCATCAACCAAAAATTAAAAATTTCAGACCAAGAATATCACAATATATTTGATGATCCAGGGTTAGGACTAGTTAATAGTAGTCAGTCAATTTGGGGTTGTTACTTACACGGTATTTTTGATAATGGTCCTTGGCGAAGATCTTGGCTCAATTATTTGCGTAAACAAAGAGGAATGTCTTCTCTAGCTACAGGCATTGCCAATTATCGAGAAGAAAGAGAAGCAGGACTAAATTCCTTGGCCGATATAGTAAACAAGAATTTAAATTTAAAATTACTTTTTCCTAGTCAAGCCTATTAATACCCGTGAGTATCAAAATCCGTTTCTTACCAGATAATATAGTCATAGAAGCTGAACCTGGAGAACCCATGTTAGAAGTAGCCACAAGAGCTGGAGTGTTTATTCCCACAGGTTGCTTAATGGGTTCTTGTCATGCTTGTGAAGTAGAATTAGACGATGGCAATCCTGTTTGTGCTTGTATTAGTTCTATTCCAGAAGTTCAATCAGAGTTGACGATTACTCTTTATGACGATCCCACTTGGTAAACTATTCCCAGATCCTGAATTTCCAGTCCCTAATTCTCAATTGAGATCAACAAATACAAAGAAATTGCGATAGTTATCGCTTTAGTTAACGATCCTCTGCTAAAATACCGAGGGTCAAACTCGAGCGTTCCTTCTCTTGGTCAGCATTTCTTTGCGTCTCTCTTGGTGCGCGTTCCCTCTCTTGGTCAGCACTGGGAAGGGGGGAGTATTTTGTTAGGTTCTATTGGTTCAACACCAGGAATTGAATTGTTATCCCCCATTCCCGCCCTTGCGTCTTACGCCGACGCGGGGTCTGACCGCTAGGTCGGAAAACCCGACCGGGGTCGCACCGCTTACGCCGATATGCGGAGCGGTATCCTTTAGGACGCAGGTTCTGACCGCTAAGTCGGAAAACCCGAGCGTGGTCGCTCGTCAATTACGATTAAATTGAAAATCTTTGAGTCAATCCTTAAATCTTCCTACTTTAGACACTTTAACCCAAGAGCTAGCCGCAATTCAGCAGACTGGTTCTCGGCGTATTGCCTTACTCGGTTCTCGCCATGTGCCTATCATGCATCAACAATTGATAGAAATGATGAGCTATGCCTTGGTACTGGCAGGCAATCGCATAGTGACATCTGGTGCAACTGGTACTAATTCCGCTGCGATTAAAGGTGCAATGCGTGCCGATCCTAATTTATTGACTGTAATCTTGCCCCAAAGTTTAGAATTACAACCTCGGGAATCTCAAGAACAATTAAAACAGGTCATGAATTTAGTGATTAAGTCAGAAAATGATCATCTTTCCCTAGGGGATGCTAGTGCAATTTGCAACCGAGAAATTATCACGAGATCTCAACAATTAATTTGTTTTGCTTTCCATCATAGTGATACTCTGTTGCAAACCTGCCAAGAAGCTGAAGAAAAAAGAAAGATCGTTACTTTGTTTTATTTCGATTAGATTTATGAATTTTTCTGTGAGTGCTGTGCTGCTTTATTCGATTGTGGGAGCAGTGATTTTAGTATATGCGCCTTTCCTCGTAGTTGGTTGGGCTCGTTTCCAAATCGGCTACGATCAATCTGCTCCTCGTGCCATGTTCGATCAGTTACCAGACTATGCCAAAAGGGCTACTTGGGCCCATCAAAATTGTTTCGAAGCTTTAACTATTTATTCTGCAGCTGCCTTAATGGCCTATGTTACAGGCGTAGAATCTAATTGGGCGCTAATTTGCGCGATCGCGTTTCTGATTTCTCGTCTCTTCTATTCAGTTTTTTATGTTCTAGATATCCCTCTTTTACGCTCTCTAATGTTTGCGGTGGGTTCAATTTCTGGTTATGTACTATTTGGTCTAAGTTTAGTTGCTGTCAATCAGCTCTAGAAGTCCATTAGCTTAATTTAAAGTTATGAGCGCTAATTCCTTTGCTATTCAAAGTTTTAACAAGAAAGACAACAGACACTAGTGGACGGAGGCTGATGAAGTAGCAGGAATGTTTAATTTTTTTATGGCGATCTCTCTACATTTAAAGGGAGAAAAGCTGACTCATAATTTTGTTTTCATAAGCTAACTCTACTGCAATATTAGTCATTTGAATCGCAGGTTTATTACCTAAAATATTAATGGTAAAAACTTATACCTAACAAAAAGATTAGACGTTAGGTAAAACGCGATCGCAAGTATCGTTAATTGTTCCAGAAGTGACCAGAATTTTCTAATATTAGTACTACATTTTGTATCGCTATTGAGATTATTCTGTAAAATACTTAATAACAGAACCTCAAGTTTCAGAGTTAAAGATGGCTAGGAATTGGGCGATCGCGATCGGGATAAATCAGTACGATAATCTACCAAATCTTAAATATGCTGTGCGTGATGCTGAGTCAATGAAAGATTGGTTTGAGTCGGAAGCAGGATTTGACAAGGTTTATCTGTTTACTGATACTTCGCCACCAATCACAGATGGAACTAAGCCCTATAGCTCTCAGCCGAGTCGTGCCACGTTACGCAGATTTTTGCGAGTCAGATTTGAACAACCTTTCCTGTCGGCAGGGGATAATTTATGGTTCTTTTTTAGCGGTCATGGAATGCGCTATGCCAATCGTGATTATTTGATGCCCTCGCATGTCGATCCCCATCCTGAGGAGCTAGAAAGTTCAGCAATTCCTTTAGCATATGTCACCGAACGCCTCAGAAGATGTGGTGCAGATAATATCGTTTTGATACTGGATGCCTGTCGGGATGAAGAAGGCTCGAAGGGATTGGGAGTAGGAGAAGAGAAGCAACAAGGAGTTATTACCATTGTTTCCTGTAGTCCAGCAGAAAGATCCTATGAAATTGAGGAATTGCAACAGGGTTCTTTTACCTATAGTTTATTGCGAGGATTGAGAATTCAAGGGGAAGGTAACTGTGCAACGGTAGAAAGGCTATCTCACTATTTGAGACATCAAGTTCCTGAGATTAATCGCATTTATCAGAAACCAAGACAAACTCCCTATGCTATAGCTGAACCAGCAACTAAATATCATCTAATTTTATTGCCTGAATACGCCACTCTCAAGGATGCAGAAACTTTGAAGTGGGATGCCTCTAATGCTGAATTAAATAAAAACTATTCTATGGCAGAACAATTATGGATTCGGGTTTTAGTGGTTTCACCAGGGGATCAAGATGCGATTGCTGGAATTCGTCGATTGGGTCCAGAAACAACTATTGTAGAGCCTCAAGTTGTTAGACCTAGAATAGATAAAATATGTAATTTACTAAATCGTAATTTTTTTCCTACGTTCAATTTAAAAAGACGGCGTTTACTACAAATTATTGGTTTTGCTGGAACAGGAATTGGCGTAGCTTTTTTGGTCAGAACGATACCAAAGTTGAAACCTAAGTCTCAAGCTAGAACAATCAATGATTTAGTCAAACAAACTGCACTGCAAAATATTAACGTTCCACAAGCGATTGAAGAATCTGGCTCCAATCCTGTAAAAATTGCGATTCTTGCTGATGGGGTATCACCTTATTTGATAGAAGTTCTTGGCGATCGTATTCTTGAAGGTAAAAGTTTTATCTCTGGAGAAACAATTTTTAATTCAGAAAATGATCATGGTACATTAGTATCTTCAATAGTCGCGGCAATTGCCCCTAAAGCAATAATTCTTCCTGTAAAAGTTCTGGCAAATAAGGGATCTGGAGCTGATGGTGGAATACTTTCGGGAATTAGATACGCAATAGAAGACAAAGCAGATATATTGCTAATGGCTTTTGGCGCATCGGTGGGAGAAGAAGCTCCAGAATCAATAGCTTACAAGCAAATATTTCAGGAAGCTCAAGAAGAAAAGATTTTGCCTATTGCTCCTGCGGGAAGTCATTCACCCTCTCAAAAATTTCGTAAATATCGTCCTGCTTTTTTCCCAAATGTACTAGCAGTAGCAGCAACAGATAATCAAGGTCAACTTGCTGATTTATCCAATTTTGGAGAATGGGTTTCTCTAGCAGCTCCCGGCGTTAATATTACTTCTTTTGGTTTAAATTGGAAACCTCAATCTTTTTCTAGTAGTAATATTAGTGCTGCGATCGCTGCTGGGGTAGTAGCACTAATGCTATCTGTTAACCCTAATTTAACTCCTGATGAAATAGAAGAAATATTACAAGAAACCAGTACTAATAAATCAGAACTAAAACAAAAAATTGCTTCGGGTCAAATTGATGCTCTAGCAGCTGTAAAAAAAGTCAAATCTGAGTTTCCAACTCGAGTCATATATGATTTAGTAAAGCAGACAGCATTGCAAAATATTAATATTCCAAAAGCAATAGAAGAATCTGGCTCCAATCCTGTAAAAATTGCGATTCTTGCTGATGGCGTATCATCTTATTTGATAGAAGTTATTGGTGATCGTATTCTTGAGGGTAAAAGTTTTATCTCTGGAGAAACAATTATTAACTCAGAAAATAATCATGGTCTATTAGTACATTCTATAGTCGCGGCAGTTGCGCCAAAAGCAACAATTCTTCCTGTGATAGTTCTGGGAAATAGTAGAGGTGGTCATTTTGAGGAAATACTTGAGGGAATTAAATACGCAATAGAAGAACAAGCAGATATATTGCTAATGCCATTTGGAGCAACTCTGAAAGAAGAAGACCTGGCATCATTATCAACAGTTTACAAGAGAATTTTTAAGAAAGCTAAAACCGCAAAGAGTTTGTCTATTGCTGCTGCGGGTATTAATTCATCCTCTGAAAGAGAATACCCTGCTGCTGTACCAGATGTGCTAGCAGTAACAGCAACGGATAATCAAGGTCAACTTGCTAATTTTTCCAGTTATGGAGAATGGGTTTCTATCGCAGTTCCTGGCGTTAATATTACTTCTATTGGGTTAGATGGAAAGCCCCAATCTATTTCTGGTAGTAGCTATTCTGCTGCGATCGCTGCTGGGGTAGCAGCACTGATGCTATCTGTTAACCCTGATTTAACTCCTGATGAAATAGAAGAAATATTACAAGAAACTAGTACTAACAAATCAGAACTACAACAAAAAATTGCTTCTGGTCAAATTGATGCTCTAGCAGCCGTGAAAAAAGTCAAATCTCAGTTACCAGCTCAAGCCGTATATGATTTAGTAAAACAACCAGAATTACAAAATATTAACATTCCACAAGCAATTGCAGAATCTGCCTCCAATCCTGTAAAAATTGCGATTCTTGCGGAGGGAGTATCATCATCTTTCAAACAAATTCTTGGTGCTCGTATTCTAGAAGGCAAAAGTTTTGTATATGGGGAAACAGCTACCGATTCGCAAAGTATTCATGGTACTTCGCTATCATCAATAGTCGTAGCGGTTGCTCCTAAGGCAACAATTCTTCCAGTGAAAGTTCTTAAAGATAATGGCTCTGGTAGTAATTCTGTAATACTTCAAGGAATTGAATACGCAATAGAAGAACAAGCAGATATATTGCTAATGCCTATTGGAGGACGTGGCGTAGAATCAACATCTTTCGATAGCATTTTTAAGAAAGCTAAAACAGCAAAGAGTTTGTCTATTGCTGCTGCGGGCATTAATTCATCTTCTAAAAAAGAATATCCTGCCGCTCTTCCCTATGTTCTAGCGTTGGCAGCAACAGATAATCAAGGTCAACTTGCTGATTTTTCCAATTATGGAGAATGGGTTTCTCTGGCAGCTCCTGGTGTTGATATTACTTGTATTGGTTTAGATGGGAAAACTGAAACATCTATTTCTGGTAGTAGCTATTCTGCTGCGATCGCTGCTGGGGTAGCAGCTCTAATGCTATCTATTAACCCCGATTTAACTCCTAATGAAATAGAAAAAATATTACAAGAAACCAGTACTAACAAATCAGAACTACAACAAAAAATTGCTTCTGGTCAAATTGATGCTCTAGCAGCCGTGAAAAAAGCTAAATCCGAGTTTCCATCTCGACGAGCTATTTCTGAATTAGTCCAACAACCAGCATTACAAAATATTAAAATCCCGCAAGCAATTGCAGAATCTGGCTCAAATTCGGTAAAAATTGCGATTCTCGCTGATGGGGTATCGCCTTTTTTCATAGAAGTTCTTGGTGATCGTATTCTTGAAGGTAAAAGTTTTATCTCTGGAGAAACAATTATTAATTCAGAAAATGATCATGGTACATTAGTCTCCTCAATAGTCGCGGCAGTTGCTCCCAAAGCAACAATACTTCCTGTAAAAGTTCTCGCAAATAAGGGATTTGGGGGTGATTCAGGCATACGTGACGGGATTGAATATGCAATGGAAGAACAAGCAGATATATTGCTAATGCCTTTTGGAGCACCTTCTGGAGAATTAGGAAAATCACCAGCTTTCGATAGCACTTTTCAGAAAGCTGAACTAGCCAAAATCCTTTCCATTAGTACTGCGGGGGATGATTCATCTTTTAATAAATTTAGACCTGCTGCTAGACCATATGTACTAGCAGTAACAGCAACAGATAATCAAGGTCAACTTGCTGATTTTTCCAATTTTGGAAAATGGGTTTCTCTAGCAGCTCCTGGCGTTAATATTACTTCTTTTGGTTTAAATTGGAAACCTCAATCTTTTTCTAGTAGTAACATTAGTGCTGCGATCGCTGCTGGGGTAGCAGCACTGATGCTATCTGTTAACCCTGATTTAACTCCTGATGAAATAGAAAAAATATTACAAGAAACCAGTACTAACAAATCAGAACTACAACAAAAAATTGCTTCTGGTCAAATTGATGCTCTAGCAGCTGTAAAAAAAGCCAAAAATTATAAATGATTCTTTATAGAAGAGTCTAGAAAGTTAGAAATATGAACAGTATTAATATTAATTTTTTCATTTTGCGTAAGTCCTATTGATCTTATTTATAAAAGAAAATAAGCTTTGATATTATGCCCAGCATTAAATTTTAAAATTATGTCAAAAGAAAAAGGAATATGGTTGATTACCGAAGAAACCGAAGAAGCAGTTGCAGAAGAACCTGTTAGAGGCGGGAAAGGGGGCAGAGATACGGGAGCAGAATATAACGACCCCTACGCTGATACAGAAAAAATTAAAAAAATACATCGCAAACGAACTCGGCTCAAATCAGAAGACTTAAAAAATAATATGAGTGAGTTCCTCGAAGTAGTAGAAGAAACTTTTGAAAAAGCCGAAAAACCTTCTTCAAGAATGCGCCTCGAAGAACTAGAGCTAGCAGTAGAAATTAATGGTGAAGCCGAGGTAAGTTTATTGGGTAACGGAGGTAAAGCTGGGGCAAAAGGCGCAATTATTCTCAAATTCAAGCGGAAAGATAGCTAGGAAAAGTTAAAAATTTTTAGCCAATACTATTTTCATAAGCTAATTTTCCTGCAACATAAGTCGCTTGAACTGTGCGCTCATCACCTAAAATCATCATGGCAAAAGCTTTTTCGGCTAACTCTGCCAAATTCTCGGATTTAGCATGAGGATTCCTCAGTTTCATTAAAGGTGTAGCTTGCAAGTCCAAAACTACAAAATCCGCTTCTTTCCCTACCTCAAAACTACCAATTTTATCTTCTAAAGAGAGAGCTTTAGCTGCACCTAGAGTAGCCAAATAAAAAGCCTGAAATACTGATAAACTCTTACCTTGCAATTGCATAATTTTGTAGGCATCGCTCATAGTTTTTAGTTGGGAAAAGCTTGTCCCTCCACCCACATCAGTGGCTAATCCGACTTTGATGGGATAGTTAGTCGATTTTGCTTGATCCAGTTTAAACAAACCACTACCTAAAAAAAGATTAGAAGTAGGACAAAAAGCGATCGCAGCACCAGCATCAGATAACCTTTGAAACGCCGAATCATCTAATTGAATACAATGGGCAAAAATACTGCGATCGCTAACTAAATCAAACTGTTCATAAACATTCAAATAATCTTTACTTTCAGGGAACAGTTCGGCGGTAAACTGCACTTCTTGGACATTTTCCGCCAAATGGGTATGGACATAAACATCGGGGAATTCTGCTTTTAATTTACCTGCTAGAGTTAATTCTTTGGGAGTTGAAGTAATGGCAAAGCGAGGCGTAATGGCATAGAGTAAACGATCTAAGCCGTGCCATTTTTGAATCTGTTCTCTAGTTTGAGCATAGGCAGTTTGCGCATCATTGATTAAAAAGTCTGGTGCGTTGCGGGTCATTAAAACTTGTCCAGCAATAAGCCTCATTCGGCGATCGCGAGCCTCTTCAAACAATACTTCTACTGACTGGGGAAAGATCGTGGTCAGAACTACAGCAGTTGTCGTACCATTGCGCAATAGTTCGTCGAGGAAAAAAGCGGCAATAGTGCGGGCATATTCAGGATCTTTAAATTTAGCTTCGGTAGGAAAAGTATATTTTTCTAGCCATTGCAGTAATTGTTCTCCATAAGCGGCGATCATTTCTGTTTGAGGATAATGAACATGGAGATCGATTAATCCTGGAGTGATTAGTTTATCGGAATAGTTAATTATTTCGGAATCAGCATATTTTTCTTGTAAAGTCTCATAAGCTCCGAAAGCAGTGATTTTGCCATCTTCTATTACCAATAACCCATCAGGAAGATAACGCACACTGTCAGAGTCCGATTTATGAAAAGGATCTTCAACAAAGTCGAGAAAAGAACCACGAATAATTTGAGTAGACATTAAACATTAAACATTAAACATTAAACATTGACGAGCGACCCTGATGCCCTAAACCTAAAGGGTACCGCTGCCCCTTCGGATAGAGCTTCGCAAACGCAAGCGCATAAGGATACCCCTTCGGATAAGTTTTACTCATCTAAGGAACGCGCGAGTTTGAACATTGAACATTGAACACAGAGTATCTAGTTAGCTTGGAACAAGAAGTAGTTGAAATTACAGAATCTTAGAAAATGCGATCAGAAAAAGTTTATTCTTATATCAAGAACAAAAAGTGTCGCCAGTCCTTCACGAGCCAAAATTAAGATGGCAGTGGATGAGAATGTAATGGACAAAACTAGATAGTTGCGAAAATCACCTTAAGTGAGTAATTTCGTGACTGGAGATTGATAGTCAGAGATGCTCATTAAGTAAAGTAGAATTCTCTTATTAGATTATCTCGATTGAACTTATATGGTTGTTACAATTGTTCACGTTAAAGTAAAAACCGAATACATTCAAGACTTCATTGAAGCTACTAAACTAAATCATCAACACTCGATTCAAGAACCAGAGAATTTGCGTTTTGATGTTTTGCAAGCTCCTGAAGATCCCACCAAATTCATTCTCTATGAAGCCTATCAAAACGAAGCAGGAGCTAAAGCCCATAAGCAAACTCAACATTATTTAACTTGGCGAGAAACCGTTGCCGATTGGATGGCCGAACCTCGTCAAGGTGTCCCCTATAACGTAATCGCACCTGTTTAGAGAGTTATGGTTATTTCACCGTTCCTGTTTGCTAAAGTTCCTCCGATTCATTTTGGCACGGGAAAAATACAGCAACTGCCTTCTCTGCTCAAGTCACTCAAGGCTCATAAGGTCTTAGTTGTGACAGGAGGGAAATCCCTAGATCATTCTGGTAATTGGTCAGTAATTCAGTCTCTGCTCGAACAGCATCAGATCAATATGAAGAGAATTTCTTATTCAGGAGAGCCTTCAACTACTGATTTAGATCGATTGTGCCAAGAATATCGACCTCAACAAATTGAAGCTGTAGTGGGTATTGGCGGCGGCAGTGTTATTGATTTAGGCAAAGCGCTTTCGGCAATGTTACCGCATCATAATTCGATCTTTGACCATTTAGAAGGAGTGGGTAAGGGAATTCCCCACAGTGGAGTCAAATTGCCTTATCTAGCTATTGCTACTACCTCCGGTACCGGGGGAGAAGTCACCAAAAATGCCGTTATTAGTGAAGTCGGCCCCAATGGTTATAAAAAATCATTACGTCATAATAACTTAATTCCCGACGGAATTATTATTGATGGCAACTTACTCACATCTTGTCCGCGACAGATCACTGCTGCCTGTGGTCTCGATGCTTTTACCCAACTTTTAGAACCTTTTTTGTCTCCTACTGCTTCCCCCTTAACTGATGCGATCGCTCTAAGTGGTATCGAAAAATTGGCCGAATATTTTCTCCCAGCTTGTGGTTCAGAAGCTCATAATCCCCAGGTAAGAGAAGGAATGGCTTATGCTTCTTTGTGTTCGGGAATTTGCCTCGCTAATGCTGGGTTGGGAATTGTCCATGGTTTTGCTTCTCCTGTGGGTGGTTTATTTCCCATTCCCCACGGAGTAGTTTGTGGAACTTTAGTGGCGATCGCAAATAAAGTGACGTTAGAAGCGATCAGAGCCAGAGAACCGCAAAATCCCGCTCTAGCCAAGATGAGTCGGGTGGGTCAGATACTCTCAACTGAAACGGGAAAATCAGAGCATTACTATGCAGATTTCTTAATTCATACTCTCGAAGAATGGACAGAACAATTAGAGATTCCTAAATTAAGTGATTATGGAGTCAAGACAGGGGATCTAGAGACTATTGTTGAGCGAACTTCTAATCGTAATAATCCGATTCAACTTACTCGGGAAGAAATATTTGCTATTTTGCGATCGCAGTTTTAAGCTCTGAGAAAAGCGCACTCGCTCTTTAGTTATTTATGATGATTGAATCTAAACGAAAACAAGCAATTTTACTAATTTCTGCTAGGGCTTGGGGTTTTTCTCTTTCGATAGAGTTTTCTAAACGATCTTCAAAAGCCAACAAAATACTT
This sequence comes from Xenococcus sp. MO_188.B8, assembly GCA_030065615.1. GTDB lineage: Bacteria > Cyanobacteriota > Cyanobacteriia > Cyanobacteriales > Xenococcaceae > Xenococcus. The sequence goes on from JASJDR010000013.1 coordinate 39,401, forward strand.
TCTTTGGTATGACTTTTCACGGCAATGATAAAATGAGCTTCGCGATCGCTAATCCCAAAACGAATCGGTATTTGATCCAAAAAAAGCGGTTCAGGATAAGGTGAATACTGGGCAAAATAATTACCCACAGTAAAAACTAATTCGTATACTCCCACTTCCAGCTCTTTCCCAACCAATAATGCTTCATCTGTGCGTCCGTCATGGTTAGTAACTGTCTCTTTTAATAAGACTTGAGGATCGAGTTGCCATAACGCGATCGCAATTACAACCGCAGAGCAACCATGAGCCGTATCCAAAACATGAGTCGTTAATTTTCCTGGCATTACTGTCAAATGTTTAATGTTTAAACTCGCGCGTTCCTTAGCGGATTCAAAATCCGCAGGGTCGAGACCCTTCGGGTAGAGCTGCGCAAGCGTCAATGTTTAGTGCAAAGGGCCACCTAGAATGATTTTCGCGATCGCATTTGTCACATCAGCCTCATCTTCTTGTTTTAATTGTTCGTACCATTGTTTAGTTAAATCTGGTTCTTTGTTATAGATAGTATCGTTACGTTTACGAGCTTTTAAGACTAACTGTTTGACTCGTTCTTTCCGTTCGGTTTCATAACGCTTGAGAGCATCTTCCACACTAATATTAGTAGTAATCAGCTAGAGTGTTTCTGTTCGTCAGAAAGACCCCGTCGTTTTACGGCGGAGCTTTCTTTAGCTTAGTCAAAATTACTGAGCAAGATTTACAACCACAGACTTTACCTCTAGATAATCTTCTAATCCTTTAGCGCCACCTTCGCGACCGAGACCAGACTCTTTAAAGCCGCCAAAAGGAATTTCGTGGGTATAACCAGCCGCATCATTAACTCCAATCAAACCGTATTCTAAGGCTTCAGATACTCGGACGACTCGCCCCAAATCGCGAGTATACAAATAGCTAGCAAGACCATAGTTTGTATGATTAGCTCGTGCGACTACTTCTTCTTCGGTCTGAAAAGTCAAGATAGGCGCAACTGGGCCAAATACCTCTTCTTGACAAATTGGCCAGAGATCTTCAACCTTCAGCAAAACTGTCGGTGCGTAGAAAGAACCTGAGGCATAGTCCCCTTTAGTTAGATAACTAGCTCCAAGAGCGATCTCACCACCTCTTGCTACTGCATCTTCTACTAATTGATGTACTTTATTCCTCGCCGTCTCATTAATCAAAGGACCCAAATCAACTCCTGGTTCAAATCCTGAGCCGATTTTTAACTTTTTAGCTTTAGCGACAAATGCCGCAATAAATTCTTCGGCAATAGCTTCCTGGACATAAATCCGATTAGCACAAATGCAAGATTGTCCTCCGACCCGCAGATATTTAATTGCGATCGCACCATCGACAGCAGCTTCGAGATCCGCGTCTTCAAAGACAATGAAAGGAGCATTGCCACCTAATTCAAAAGAGACGCGTTTCAAAGATTGAGCAGCTTTTGCCATGAGCAGTTTGCCGACTTCAGTAGAACCAGTAAAGCCAATTTTTTTCACTTTCGGGTTGTTCAACATTTCCTCAGAGATCGGAATCGGGTTGGAGCCGAGTACCACGTTTAATACTCCAGGAGGAACACCCGCATCGTGACATACCTTAGCAATAGCTAAAGCCGTTAATGGTGTTTGCTCTGCTGGCTTGAGAACCACTGTGCAGCCAGCAGCTAAAGCTGGCGCGATCTTCCTGACAATCATGGCGGCAGGAAAATTCCAAGGGGTGATCGCGGCGACTACTCCTAAAGGCTGAGATTGCACCCATAATCGCTTGTGGGGGAAAGGGGAAGGCACTAGAGTTCCATAGGCGCGACGCGCTTCTTCGGCAAACCAATCAAAGTAATCTAAAGCAAAATTAACCTCGCCTTTGGCTTCTTTAAAAGGTTTTCCATTTTCTAGCACGACCAGCTTAGCAATTTCATCTGCTCTTTCTTGCATGATTTGCTGAGCTTTTTTGAGGATCTTGCCCCGTTCCTTGGCTGAGGTGACTGCCCATTCTTTAAAAGCTAGATGAGCTGCATCGATCGCCTGTTTAGTCTCGATTCCGCTACCATCAGCTACTTTCGCTACCAGTTCTCCCGTAGCTGGATTGCAGACTTCGAAGGTCTGTCCCGTATCTGCGCTGATCCATTGCCCATCGATATACATTTTCTCCAATCTTTCTTGACTCTCAGACAGATTGATATTTTTTGCTTCCTGTAGCTTTTGGTTTAATCCCACTGACATATTGATTTCTTTCATCTGCTTACCTTATGTTAAAGAACGCAATATTTTTTGATAATTCTTCATTGTCCTTGATTCTTATTTACAATATAGGGTTTACAGAAATAACTTTTTTGTTATGTTTGCTACTTTGTGATGCTTGCTACTAATGAGATTAATTGTATAAATCTATTGTTAGCGATCGCGAAGCGACTACCGAAGGTCTCGCGCAGCGAATCTCTTCGAGATCGCAAAAAGAGAAATCAATAGATAAAAATACCTAAAAATCACTCAGTGAGATAAGCGTATTGCAGGTCTTCTAAGCTATTCATAGAAGGATTGATCGTAATTTTATTACTTATTACTTGATCCTTTGCAATCAGTCTACTTAACTTCTTTCTCATGACAATTCCTGGCTGATCGGTCATCATATGTTGTTCCAGTTTTAGATCGAGAGGAACATTATAATCAGTAGTTTCTAATATGGCTTTATCTTCTAAAGTTACGGCACGATCAAATGCCACTACATCTGCGGTTGTAGTATCGGCTTTGGTGTCGTTACGGAGGCAAAATTGAACGATCTGGGAAGACCAATCATTAATCGGCGTAGCAGTATTAACCACAATATGAACCAACCCATTAGGGTAATTAATCCGCAACTTGCAGGTAAAGGGTTGTTCTAATAAATGGGATTTCGGAATTACTGGATACCAAAATCTTTGAAACACTGCTTCCTGGGTGACGAGCATAATATCTAACCCTTAGTTTTTGATCGTTAAATTAGTAAGCATTGCATACTGTATACAGTTTGGCAAAAAAAAATTGTATCTTTAATCACTAGTTTGCTTTTGTTACAAAACTATACTTTTTGGCTCTCACCAATATGAGAACTGCTATGCTGCCGCAGCCACGACCTTTGAAGAACATTTAGGTACCAATGTTTTATGTCTCAGAACTTCAGAAAGCAACGAATATAAAATTATTAATATCAAAACAACGGTAACTTTTAGCTCCGAAAAATTAGGAATTTTACTTTAATTTCATGAATTTGAGGGGTAATCTTATATGTATTCAACTAATATTTTATATACTATTTAAGTTAGACAATGAATTCACTAATTTTTTTACCAAAAAAATATAATAAATTAAGTATAATTATCGCTGTTTATAGAATATATATTATTTAATATAAAATTATCTTCAGAAAAAAAAATAAATTAACTTTTATCATGTATACAAGTGAAGTCCAATTATACGATTTAGCAAAAGAGCTCAAAAATATTCATAATATAGATAAAGATATTTCTCATTATTTGACTGATTCCCAGAAAGCTGAATTGCTATATGTTTTGGAAAATAATCAAGCAGTATTAAAACTTATCAAGTTACTTACTGCCAAGAATCAAACCCTGCGGAAAAATAATCGAAGAATTGGAAGACAAAGAAATGTTGCAGAAAAAGACCTAAAAAAACAAAAAGATAAAAATGAGGAATTAAACCGAGAAATTTCTCAACTTAAATATGAATTAATAGAATTACAGTCTCAGATTGGCGGTGGTCTGGCTTCATTTCAGGAAATGCTGCTAGCTGATATCTTGGAGAGAAGTGAAATTCTAAAATTCATTCAGGAATTAATCAATGCCGTACAAGAAAGCAAATAAGCTTAGGCAATATCAGAAAATATTAGAGATCAAGCAGGAAGTTTATCGACTAACTTTAACTAAATCAACTAAGCAACTCAAAAAGAATAATCCTCTATTGACAATAAACAAGGATTTAAGAAGAAATGAAAACTGGATTTCTATTCACAACACGCTTAAGTTAGTCGATGATTTCCAACAAGAACAAACTAGCAAACAACTACAAAAAGACTTTGGTTTTAAACTTCTGAATAAGGAGTCTACTTTTCAAGATTTACTCAATCATGTTCAATCGATAAGAAAGTTTGTCGAGTCTCTTAGCGAAAGAATAAACTGTTAGCTAAAAAGTTAAATTTCAGAAGTTAACTGGATAATACGCAGCCCTTGATCTTAGCTCTAATGGAAATTGCGGCAGCTTCAATTAAATTGCGATCGCAGAAGCTGAAATTCAGTCCCATGCTATCACTGGCGATCGCTTATTCTAATTTTTTCTATCAGCAATTTGCTCAACAACTTTTTAAACAATTTTAAATCGTGATGACGGTAGCAGTAAGGGGCGCGACCGCGATTGGAGCTCTTCTTTGTAGCAAACTATACGATTCATATATTTCTATATGGTAATTTGAAATATTATCAAGAGGCGAAGTGATAATAATTTAATCGGAAGGTCAGAGAGACCCCGCCGTAAAAGCGGTCAGACCCCGCGGAGGTTTACTCCGTTTATCCAGAGCACCGATCTGTTTACCCAGCTCCGTGTTCTGGGGACAAGCCCAGCTCCGTGTTCTGGGCAAGCGGTCAGACCCCGCGCCGCCGAGAGGCGTTTACCCAGCTCCGTGTTCTGGGCAAGGGAATGCTGACCAAGAGAGGGAACGCTGACCAAGAGAGCGGTGCGACCCTGCTGTTTACCCAGCTCCGTGTTCTGGGCTTTGTAAGCAGCTAAGGAACGCGCACCAAGAGAAGGCAACGCGCACCAAGAGACGACGGACGGGGCGTACGAGTTCCGCCGTGCGACGACGGAATCAGCCCCTTGGCTTCCTCTAACTTCGTGAAAAATTGCGATTAAGTGCAGATTGCAATTTGCAACAACCTAACGTGATTTTAGGCAACAAAATCAACCAATTAGCAATGCCAATTTAAAAAAGTTTAGGCGAAGGTCAGTTCAACCCGACAAATGTTAGACGGTCAATTATGACCAGGAGAAATTGTGACGGAAAAACTTCTGTTCTGGGGAATTTTAGTATTTTTGTTTGCCACCCTGGGGATTGGGATGTGGGCAGCAAAACAAGTCAAAGGAGATAGTGAAAACTATCTTGTCGCTGGACGAGGGTTGGTTTTACCCCTGGCAGCAGCAACATTAATGGCACAGTCGGTAGATTCTAACGCTACCTTGGGCAATACAGATTTGGTGGCGGAATTTGGCTTCTGGGCTGGTGCATCTTTACCTATTGGGTTAGCGCTGTGCTTATTTTTAACCGCACTCTTTTTTGCCAAACCGATGAATCGTATGGGTTTAATTACCCTACCAGATTTTTATCGGGTTAAATACAATCGCCAAACCGAAGTAGTAGCATCGTTCCTGATGGTATTGAGTTTTTCTTTTCTCTTAGCTGGAAACTTAGTGGCGGGGGGTTACTTATTTCAAGCCTTCTTAGGTACAACTTACACGGCTGGGGTAATGCTGTTGGCAATTGTGGTCTTTATTTATACTGCCAGCGGTGGGTTGTTTGCCGTTGCCTATACCGATGCGATCCAAGTTGCGATCGCTTTTCTAGGTTCGATGGGATTACTGGCTTTTATGGCTTTTAACTTTGGCTTAGCTATACCTGCCGATACTGGACCTTTAGCTTTAGCACAACTAACTGACCCGGCTGCTGGTGCAGCAATTAACTGGGCAACGTTATTGGCATTGGGATTGGGAGATATTGTGGCGATTGACTTTATGGCACGGATATTTGCCGCCGAAAATCCAGCAACTGCCCAAAGAGCTTGTTTAATCGGCAGCGCCGGAACTATAATCATCGGCGTTCCCTTTTCGTTGATAGCCCTCTCTACACCCCAAATTCTCGCCGATGCAGGAATTACAGCCGATGGGCCAATTCTTTATGCTTTACTTAATGGCATTGTTCCTCCCTTAATCGGGTTGTTAGTGATTGTGGCAATTCTTTCCGCTTCTCTTTCTACCGCAGACGGAGCAATTCTTGGTACTTCTTCAGTTATTGCTCACAATATTATTGGTATCCGCCATGATGACCATAATGCAGCAGGAGACAGATTGTTATTATTGACCCGCGTCATGGCTTTTGTAATCACAATGTTAGGTGTTTTATTTGCCTTAAAAGTACCGCAAACTGGAGTTTTATTACTATTAGCTTTCGATTTGGGGTTTGCAGGTCTTTTAGTGCCTCTGGCTGGAGGACTTTACTGGTCAAAAGCAACTTGGCAAGGTGCGCTTTCTTGTATTATTCTTGGTTCTCTAACTAGACTAATATTATTTATTTTGATGCCAACTACATTTGGTATTGACAACACTCTTCTATATATTCCTAATAGCATTTTTACTGCAGATTTTGACGGCTTCCCTACTTTGATAAGTCCTTTAGTAGGATTAGCTGCATTTATTATTATTTCTAATATGACAGGAGGAAGTAAAATTACTAGACAGAGAGTTCCATCTATAGAGCGAGAAAATCAACTCCAAGCTTCCTCACAAATTGAGTTTAAAGACCATGTTTAGCATTAAAAGTTGATAATTTTCACTAACAATAGAATTTAAGATACTGGCGAGAACTAGTGCCGCTGGGCGGAAGTCAAGAGTCAGTACAGACGTTGCCCTAAAGGATTAGCTTCGCGTCCATGCAACGTCTGTACAAAAGTCAAAAGTCTTTTAGCACAAAGGTTTCAAGCTTTTTGAATGGGTGTTGTATTTACGCCCAAGTTCACTAGAGTAATCCAAATCTTCCGATTCGGTCATCATTCAAATGTTCTGGCAAGATTCCTTTTCCTAGAGAGCCGGTTCAGTAGAAGTACTTGACCTAACACGCAAGACCTGACTGTTGTCAAACCAAGGTTACTAATCAGAAATTTTTGGGTTATACCAATTTGAATAAAGAATACAGCAGATAATGTAGGGGTTTAGCAGTGCCAAACCCCTACCTAAATTGTATGTGTTGCCAACATTATTTAATTTGGTATTACGTTTTTGTGTGATCGCTAATAATCATACCTAAATTATTTATATAGCATAGGCGATTTATCGCAATTCATATACTTTAGTTTTTGCCAATATATATTAGTGGACTGACTCTCTAGAGCGTCGATTCAGTATTTATAAATTACTAGTTAGGTGAGAGGGGGGAGTGTGAGAAGAAAGGAAGAAAGAGAAGGCAAAAAGCTTAACTTATCTTGATTCTCCCCACACCTCCGTTGCCCCCACACTTCCCTATCCCTCCCAATTAATGATTGCTCTTGATTACTGAATCGATGTCCTAGGGAACTTTAGAAATCATTCGGTAAGTATCTGGACAAAATTAATTGTATTTAAACATTTTAGGGGATCGTAGCTCGGGGCTTTGGAACATTTTTTAGATCCGTTAGTCCCTTATTTTCGTTTGTTTTACATATTTATTTAAAGATATAAAATCCTGAAAAGAAATTTGCTTAATTTTTTAAAATTAGAAGTTAAAATTGACGAGCGATTTTACGCAATACTTCTTGAATTAGCCTTTTTACTAATAAGTACCTAGGCAAAATTGTTGACAAATTTTGTTCCCCTCGCACCTGATCTCAAGTCCGCTTGAATAGTTATCAATCAAGGTTGATGGGCTCGTCAATTTATTTGGCATAGCTACTTACTTTCTGGTCTATGAAATATCCACATCTAAGAAAAATTATTTCAATCGTAATATTAATTTTACTAGGATTTTTATCGAGCTTATTCATGGAAAATCTAAGTGTTAATTCGGTTAGGGCTCAAGTAGCTTATCAAAGTAATATTGAAATTGCTATGGAGCAAAATGACATTCTTAGTTTAGAAAGAAAAGGTCAAAAATTCTATCATCAAGGTAATTATCAAGATGCAATTCAATGGTGGCAAAAAGCCCAAGAAACTTATCAAAGTCAGGGCGCTACGCTCTTAGAAGCTAGAGTTTTAGGTAATTTGGGATTAGCTTATTATCAAATGGGTAATTGGCAAGAAGCAAACTTGAAGATTGAAGCTGCTTATAATTTGCTAGTCAATCAAGACAGTGCAGATGCTAATCGAGTTTTAGCCCAAATTCTTAATAATCAGGGTATTTTACAATTAGCGTCAGGAGAGGCCGCAAAAGCGATCGCCAACTGGCAAATCGCTAGCGAATTATACGATAATCTTGATCATGAAACAGGTTTTATTCGCTCAACTCTTAATCAAGCTAATGGCTTGAAAAGTTTAGGATTTTATAATCGGGCTTTAAAAATTCTGTCAGAGGTGGCCACTAGACTAGAAAAGCAGCCTGATTCCTGGCTTAAATCGATGGGATTGCGTAATTATGGCGATTTACTTCGTTTATCGGGGGATTTGTCCCAAGCAAAATCAATTTTAGCAAGAAGTTTAGCGATCGCAGAATCATTAGATTTCCCCCAGGAGCGAGTGAAAACTTTACTAGCTTTGGGTAAACTGGCACTGGCACAATCTAATTACTCAGACAAGATTGGCAAAGAACAAGCATTGGAATTGTATCAACAAGCTCTTAAGCTCTGCCAAGTTAGCGGAAATTGTTTGGCAACTGAAATTCCTTCACAAATTAATTTAGCTCAGTTTAATTTATTATTAAATACTAAATATTGGTGGCGAGCCGATCTTTTGATTCCTGAAATTAAAGAAGATTTTAATTACATAGTTAGTCGCCGAGATTTTATTCACAAAAAGATTAGTTTTGCCTATAGTTTACTCAAGCTTTATCGAAGAGCAATTCATAGTGACCGACAACTCAAAAATATTTCTTCATTATCAGAGATTGAGCTCATGGTTACAGATGCGATCACCTCAGCCCGAACTGTACAAGATGCTAGATTAGAATCCTATGGCTTAGGGTTACAAGGTCAAATCAAGGAAGAATTACAAGAATGGCAGTTGGCTAGTGATTTGACCAAAACAGCTTTAAAAATTGCGCAAGTGATCGATGCTCCAGAAATTAGTTATCTCTGGGAATGGCAACTGGCGAGAATCAATCGAGCATTGGGCAATCGACCGACGGCGATCGCTCATTATGAACAATCCATTAGTCTGCTCGAATCTTTGAGTCAAGATTTAGTCACCATCGATCCCAATATTCAATATTCTTTCCGGGAGACGGTAGAACCAGTTTACCGACAATCTTTAGACTTATTACTAACCTCTGACACTGGGCAGCCTATAAGTCAATTTAACCTTAAAAAAGCGATCAATACTATCGAATCTTTGCAATTAGCAGAGTTACATAATTTTTTCCGTAAAGCTTGTTTAAACGCTCATCCAGTGGAAATTGATAGTATAGATCGTCATGCTGCTGCTATTTATACGATTATCTTACGCGATCGCTTAGAAGTAATCGTTAGTTTACCAAAACAGCCTTTAATTCACTACTCAACTAATATTAAGCGATCACAACTTGAAGAAGTTGTCGATGAACTACGTTATGGCATTGTGATTCGCAGTCGCCGAGATTATTATCAATCAGCAGCCCAGCTCTATGATTATATAATTCGCCCAGTAATTCAAGATTTACAGCAAAATCAGATCAATACTCTGGTCTTTGTATCTGATGGCGTGTTACGGAATATTCCTTTAGCAACTTTATATGATGGAGAACATTACCTAATTGAAAACTATAATGTAGTCCTCAACCCCGGATTGCAACTATTGGAACCGCGCTCTCTAACGGAAGTATCCCTCAGTAGTTTAGCATTAGGCATAACTCAAGAAAGACAAGGCTTTGAGGCTTTAGATTTTGTTGATTTGGAGTTAGCAGAAATTCAAAATTTAGTTGACAGCATAGTATTAGTTGATGACGAATTTACGACTAGTTCCTTTAGGGAAGAAATTAAAGTTTCTGACTATCCCATAGTTCATATTGCCACTCATGGTCAATTTAGCTCTTCCTTAGAAAATACTTTTTTATTAGCCTGGGATAATAGAATTAAAATCAATCAACTCAATACAATTTTACAATCTAGGACTTTGTCTGAAGAACAGGCGCTAGAACTATTGGTATTGAGTGCTTGCGAAACTGCGGCAGGCGACAAATGGGCAGCTTTAGGCTTAGCAGGAATGGCAGTCAGAGCAGGGGCTAAAAGTACAATTGCTACTTTATGGTCAGTTAATGATCAAGCAACAGCTTCATTAATGAGTCAATTTTACGAAGAATTAGTTATTAATCACCAAGAAAAGTCGCAAGCCATCCGAGAAGCTCAGCTAGCTTTATTAAAAAACCCTCGATACCAACATCCCTTTTATTGGGCTCCCTATGTATTAGTGGGAAATTGGCTTTAGGTAGAAATCACTTAAACAAGTTTTAATCCTCAAGTTACAAACGCGATCGCTAGCTGAGGAAACCTATCTATAGGTACAAAACAGCGATCGCCGTAACGAAGATTAAATGGTGTTAGTCAGCTTAGACGCGATCGCCACAGAACAATGTTGTGTTTGGCTCTTCTGATCGCAGGGCGATTGCTCGCCATGTGTATATGCCTTATGTCTTGCAAAAATGTTGATATATGTAAAGGTACCCCTAGATTGGGCAACCACTCAAAATAATCTGGCAATTGCCTACCGTGAGAGAATCGCAGGGGACAGAAGGGAGAATCTGGAAAATGCCATCGCCTGTTACGAGTTAGCATTACAAGAAAGGCGACAAGATAAGGTACCTCTAGAGTGGGCAGCCACTCAAAATAATCTGGGAATTGCCTACCGTGAGAGAATCGCAGGGGACAGAAGGGAGAATCTAGAAAGAGCGATCGCCTGTTACGAGTTAGCTTTACTAGAATGGCGACAAGATAAGGTACCCCTATATTGGGCAATGACTAAACATAATCTGGGTGAACCCTACAGAAACAGAATCGCAGGGGACAGAAGGGAGAATCTGGAAAAAGCGATCTCCTGTTACGAGTTAGCTTTACAAGAAAGGCGACAAGATAAGGTACCCCTAGATTGGGCAGCCACTCAAAATAATCTGGGAAATGTGTACCGTGAGAGAATCGCAGGGGACAGAAGGGAGAATCTGGAAAGAGCGATCTCCTGTTACGAGTTAGCTTTGCAAGCAAGGCGACAAGATGAGGTACCCCTAGAGTGGGCAATGACTCACAATAATCTGGGAAATGCTTACCGTGAGAGAATTGCAGGGGACAGAAGGGAGAATCTGGAAAGAGCGATCTCCTGTTACGAGTTAGCTTTACAAGAAAGGCGACAAGATAAGGTACCCCTAGATTGGGCAATGACTCACAATAATCTGGGAAATGCCTACAGTGAGAGAATCGAAGGGGACAAGGGTGAGAATCTGGAAAGAGCGATCGCCTGTTATGAGTTGGCATTACAAGAATGGCGACAAGATAAGGTACCCCTAGATTGGGCAACCATTCAAAATAATCTGGGTGAAGCCTACAGAAACAGAACCGAAGGGGAGAGAAGGGAGAATCTTGAAAAAGCGATCGCCTGTTACGAATTGGTCTTACAAGAAAGGCGACAAGATAACGTCCCCCTAGATTGGGCAGCCACTCAAAATAATCTGGGAATTGCGTACTTTTACAGAATTAAAGGGGAGAGAAGGGAGAATCTGGAAAATGCCATTGACTGCTATGAGTTGGCATTACAGGAAAGGCGACAAGATAACGTCCCCTTAGATTGGGCAGCCACTCAAAATAATCTGGGTCTTGCTTACAGTGACCGCATCCGAGGCGAGAAAGCTGAGAATCTGGAACGGGTGATCGCTTGTTACCAAGAGGCTCTAAAAGTCAGAACTCGCAAAGCCTTTCCCCAAAACCACGCCGAAACTTTATTGAACTTGGGTACTACTCACCAAAGGTCAAAACAGTTCGCCTCAGCTTACAATACCTTTGAATCTGCCATTGATACCGTAGAATCTTTGCGGGAGGGAATAGTTTCTGGAGAAGAAACCAAACGCAAACAGGCAGAAGAATGGAACAAACTTTATAGCCAGATGGTAGAAGTTTGCCTGGAATTGAGTAAGACTACGGAAGCGATTGAATATGTTGAACGTAGCAAAACCCGCAATTTAGTTGAACAAATTCTCAACCGCGACCTGAAAACTATCTTTCCCGCAGAAGTTGCCACTCAGCTAGAAAAATACAGGGATGACATAGCCGAAAGACAATATCAAATCCAGTATGGCAAAGCAGAAAATCTAACAGCCCTAGAACAACATCTCCAACAGTTGCGACAGCAGCGCAACGAATTGCAAAACCGCTACTTACCCGTTGGGTATAGTTTTAAATTTGACTCATTCCAAGCTACTTTGGATGATCGTACAGCCATTATCGAGTGGTATATTCTCAACGATAAAATTCTAGCGTTTATTGTTAAAACTCAAGGAGAAGTCACTGTTTGGCAATCCCAACCAAAAGACTTAAAAGCTTTTATTGATTTGGTAAGTCAATATTTGCAAAACTACTACAATCAAAAAGAAAAAGACCAGTGGCAGAATAGCTTAGGGGAAGAATTTAAAAAATTAGCCTCGATTCTGCACATTGATGAAATATTAACCCAGATTCCAAACCACTGCGATCAACTCATCTTAATTCCCCATCGCTTCCTGCACTTGTTACCCCTTCATGCACTCCCGGTAACAAATCAAGATTCTGAAAATTCGCCTTGTCTTCTAGATTTATTTGCTAGTGGTTTAGGTTATGCACCCAGTTGTCAACTACTGCAACAGGTACAAAAGCGTAAACGTCCTAATTTTAAATCCCTGTTTGCGATTCAAAACCCAACAGAAGACTTATACCAAGATTATGAAAAAGATTTAGGAGCAGTCTCAGCGATCAAAAAACAATTTACTGACAAGGATATTTTAAAACAAGCCAATGCCAAAAAAACCAAAATCATCCATTATGATGAAAACACAAAACTTTTTACATTAAATGAAAAATTAGCTCAAGCTCACAATATATTTTTCTTTTGTCACGGTTTCTTTAATCCTAATTCTTCTTTAGATTCTGGTTTACAGTTAGCCGATGCAAGCCTTTCCTTGGCAGATATCATTACTCACTTCAAGTTAAACAAATGTCGCTTAGTCACTCTTGCTGCTTGCGAAACAGGTATTATTGATTCCAATAATGTGAGTGATGAATACATTGGCTTACCCTATGGTTTCCTCTTAGCTGGGAGCACAAATGTAGTTAGTAGTCTGTGGACTGTAAGTGCTACTGCTACTGCTTTATTGATGATTAAATTTTACGAAGAATTACAGACACAAAGTAGGATCACAGTAGCTCTAAATACAACCCAACGCTGGTTAAGGGATACGACGACACAAGGATTTCAAACCTGGCTGAAGAACTCAAAACTAATAAATGAACTAGGTAGGGCTGAGCGAACGCAACTTAAAATAAGACTTAATCAATATTTTACTGATAAGAACTGCGGTTCAAACACCAAACCCTTTGAGTTACCTTTTTATTGGTCAGCTTTTTTTGTTACAGGTAAAGGAGTATGATTAGTGTCAATTTACCAAAATAGCATTCAGGCTTTTATTCAAGTGATCGAATCTGAATCTAATTTGATTTCCCATCAAGATTGGGTTGATTTGAATCAATTAGTTAGTGATCTTTCAGAAGATGCAGAGGAAATCTCAAAAATTATTGAAGATTGGTTAGAACTCAATTCCCGTAATCAAATTCTCCAAGCTTACGAACGGCAACCGGAAGTAATCATTTCTTCATCCTCCATCGACTCGGATAAAAATTTAGGTCCAGGTAATACTAAATCTCCCACTAAACCCAATCAACCTAGCCAATCTGATAAAGAATTGTTAGATAATGCCATTAAAAAGAACTCGCCTTTGTTTAATTCCCCACCACCCAAACAGCAGCCGTGAAGAATTTCACCATCAGCCTCTATGCTTTCCATCTGCGCCACACCCTCACTGATGCTCCCGATGAAGTTGACGCAGATGCTAATCTTTTATGGGAGAATCTAGCAAAACTGGGTGAAGCTTCACTTCCATTTCCTGATTTGAAAGAATTACGGTCAAAATTAATTTGTTATCAAAATGGCAATTACTACCCCAAGGGGGAGCAAGGTAGACAAACCGAATGGTTAACAGATTCTGGCAGGGTAGATTTAGGGAGTATTTCTACAACAGAAGGTTTTAAAATCAACGCCAATATTCAGCCTTTTCTACTGAATGATACCTACGCGGCAGATCTCACTCTTTCCCCAGAATCACCCAACATATCCATTGATATACAGCAACTGCAACATTTCCAGCCAGGTTTTTTACTACCATCTAAAATTCAAGCATCTTTAGGACAAACTTTATGGATTTATGGGGAAGTAGATGCAAATGAAAACTGTCAAGAACTTGCTAACAAATATTCAGTTGCATTGCTTGCAGGAACAAACTTAAATCCTGTTTTAGTGAATTATGGCGAAATTTTTGGTAGTTTACTATTTGAATACCAAGCGACTGACCCTAACGAACCTCAAAACTTGACTAAAAAATCTCATATTTTGATATACCTGAATAATAGTCAAGCTCAAAAACCAGAATTAGAAGATAAAGCCTATGACTGGCTATTAAATTTACTTTGTTGTCGTCATAAAATACTCTATATTTATCAGCAAGCTTGCGATCGCTACCCAGAAGCAAGAGGCATTTATAGCTATTTAGAAAAAAAGATAAAAGAATTTCCCAATTTGATAGCTGACTCCCAGGTACAGCTACCAAAACTCAAAGAATTACTAGCAGAAATGCCACAAAAAAGCCTTGACTATGCTCGTTGTCTACAAGACTTAGAATCACACCACACAGCTATTACTACAAATATCAGTAATTACAAAACGTGTTTAGAACAAATTACCGCGATAGGGGGAGATAGCCCCAAATTATGGCAAGATTTTCTAAATCGCGCCGAAAACCAATGGCAGGAACAAATAAAAACCTATCTCAAATATCTTACCCCTGGTCAAAACCTTTTTGAACAGATGATTGGCACAATTCGCGGCATAGTAGAGGTAGAACAAGCCAAACGCGATCAACGTTTAGAAAGAACAGTTCAGATAATTGGTACTGGTCTAGCTGTGGGCGCACTTGTTGCTTCTAGCTCCCCTAATTCTCTTCGGGAGAAACCTATTCTCCCTCCCTTTGCTTCTAATACCCTTCATCCTTTTTTCTTCTCTTTTCTAGTAAGCTTTAGTGCCGCCGTAATAGCTGGGATAATAGCTGGATTTTTAGGTTGGTTATGGACTCGAGGGAAATAGCTTTCTTAGCAGACTTTAATCAAAACATCGCTACTCAACCCTTGCCTGATTTACGGCGTTGCATATGTATTGTTTCATATTGCGGGCGTTGCTGAATCAAGCTATGAAAAGCAAATTTATCATATTATGTCATATGTTCTCAAAAAGCTAATAGCCAAGAGCCAAGAACCAAGAGCCATATTCGTATTACTATTTAATTCATGTTTTAAATCAGCAACGCCATATTGCGTTAGGCGCGATCGCTGCTTTACTTGTCGGTCTAATTATCTGGTTGAGCTCAAAAGGAAAATAAACAACAGTCAACATCAAGATCTAGCAAAGAGTGTTAGTAAGTAATGCGATCGCTCTAATTAAAAAGTACCAGTGCGATCTTACGACCCAAAGGCGTTAAATACGCGATCATCTTGGTCAGTAAGGATTGATAAATTAATAAATTAATCAAGCTTTAACCAGAGAAACTTTTTGCTATTTGAAAAATCTGGGCTGCTGAAACTTTTGCGAAACATGTAAGATTACAATTTGATTTGTTTAAATTTGTATTTCCGATGTCATTATACTAGGTATAACCCCGTATAATAAATCTAACTCTTTGCTTAGCCCATAGCGGTTCAACTTAGTTATGAAATGAGAGAACGTCGACCTTCGTTATGCAAGTTTATTAAAAGCTTTATTAATACAATATTCAGAGGATTTTTCTCCAGCAACCCCCAAAACTTACCAAGAGAATCCCCAGAAAGGATTTATGGAGCTCCAGCGAATCTAAGACTACCGAATCAGAATGAGGAGCAGTCTAACATCCCAGAAACAGGAGCAGTCGGTCAGCAAAATAATACGAATAATACTCTTACCTGGCAGCCTGGTTACCAACTAAAGAGCGGTGAATTTATTATTGAAAGAGAACTAGGTCGGGGGGGATTTGGGATTACTTATCTGGCTCAAGATAAAAATGGTAGTCGATTTGTGCTCAAAACTATTATTAACCAAGTTGAAGAACAAAGTAGGGAGAAATGGGCCGAGTTTTGGGAAAATTTAGCTAATGAAGCCGTTAAATTAGCTCAGTGTGGGGGGCGCAATCCTCATATCGTCAAATTATATAAAATCATTAGAGAAAGAGAATTCCCTTGTATTGTTATGGAATATATTGAGGGTTTAACTTTAGACTCGATAGTAGAAGCAAGGGGCAAGTTAGAGCAAAAAGAAGCGATCGAATATATTACACAAATCGGGACTGCTTTAACAGAAATTCACCGCCAAGGATTACTTCATCGAGATGTAAAACCACTCAATATTATAGTACGTCAAGATGGTTCGGGAGCAGTCTTAATTGATTTTGGCATTGCGAGAAAGTTTGCCTCGGGAGTAACCAAAACCTATCTTCCGGCTGTCAGTCCAGGATTTGCCCCGATTGAGCAATATCGATGGCGTTCTATACAAGATACTTATACTGATGTTTATGGCTTAGCTGCTACCTTATATTTCGCCTTAACCGGACAAAAACCAGTAACAGCAGAGCGGAGGTTCAATGGAATTCCCTTAACGCCACCTAACCAGATTAATAGCAAGATTAGCCAGCGAGTAAATTGGGCAATCATGCAGGGGATGCAATTAAAGGGCAGAGAAAGACCTCGTTCCATAGAAGCTTTTTTGGGGGAACTGCTTGGGGACTCAGGGAAAGTTGCTACGGTAATCTTGAATGATCGATCATCAAGTAATCACAGTCGTGCTCTAGAATATCCTGAGGGGCCAGTCGGAATTGATTCTTCTTTTTATATTGAGCGTCCTGAAGTCGATCCTCTTTGTTACCAAGCAATTCTTAAACCGGGAGCCTTAATTCGGATTAAAGCACCGAAGTTAATGGGGAAAACTTCTTTGATCAATAGAATACTCAATGTAGCTGATCGAGAGCTTGATTGTCGGACTGTACAGTTAAATCTCTTGGAAACTAATGAAGAGGTATTGAGCAGTCTCAAAAATTTTTTACAATGGTTTTGCGCCAGCACAGCTCGGGCACTGAAATTGCCTCATCAGCTTAATGAACTTTGGGATGATGATTTTCTCACTTCTACTTCTAATTGCACTAATTATTTTGAGGATTATTTATTAACGCAAATCGATTGTCCCTTAGTCTTAAGTTTAGATGAAGTAGATCGGATTTTTCCCTATGAGAAAATTGCGCCTGATTTTTTTGCTCTGCTGCGATTTTGGCATGAAAAAGGAAAAAATCACGCGGTTTGGCAACAGCTGCGGTTGGTTGTGGCTCATTCAACGGAAGTTTATCTGAAGCTAAAAACTACCCAATCTCCCTTTAATGTAGGAATACCTGTGGAATTACCTGAGTTGACACCAGGACAAGTCCAGGAGTTAGCTAGTCGCCATCAATTAGTTTGGGATGATACCCAGGTCAGAGCCTTAATGAAACTGGTGGGAGGACATCCCCATTTGCTGCGACGGGCAATGTATAGTATTGCCCGTGAGAAGGTAACTTTGGAGGATTTATTATCCAATACTGCTACTAGTGAAGGGATCTATAAAGATCATCTACGCCGATTTGACTGGAGTTTGAAGCAAGATCCCCATTTAGCCAGCGTGTTTAAAAAAGTGGTGACTACGGAGTCCGGCTTGGAATTAGATTCTTCCCAGCAACTAAGGTTAGCTCGTATGGGTTTAATTAAGGTTATAGGAAATTTAGCTGTACCCAGATGTAATTTGTATCGTCAGTATTTTAGTCATTAGTCTCCAGTTTTTCTGTCCATGAACCAACAACCATCAACCAGGTACGAATATCAATTAGGTGGTAGTTTACCCGCTGATTCCTGTCTTTATGTCCAGCGACAGGCAGATGAGCAACTCTACAAAGCCTTAAAAGCCGGGGAATTTTGCTATGTGCTTAACTGTCGGCAGATGGGTAAGTCTAGCTTGCGAGTTCGTACCATGCGTCGACTACAGAAAGATGGTCTTGCCTGTGCTGATATAGATATCACCGAAATTGGTTGTGGATCTGTGACCCCAAAGCAGTGGTATGCAGGGATTATCAACAGTTTGGCTAGAGGTTTTGGGTTAAGAGCAGAGTTTGAACTACGAACTTGGTTGAAAAAACAGACACATCTTTCCTCAATTCAGCAGTTGACCGAGTTTGTTGAGTCGGTGTTGTTAGTTCAAGTTAAGCAAAATCTGGTAATCTTTATCGATGAAATAGATAGTGTTCTCGGTCTGGACTTCTCTCTGGATGACTTCTTTGCTTGGATTAGGGCTTGTTACAATAAGCGAGTAGATGAAATTGAATATAATCGTCTCACTTTTTGTTTATTGGGGGTGGCTACTCCTGGAGATTTGATTCAGGATAAAAGACGAACTCCTTTTAATATTGGTAAAGCTATTGAACTGAATGGTTTTCGACTCGGCGAAGCACAACCTTTAGTTCTCGGTTTAAAAGATCATGTAGCTAAACCTCAGGAAGTTCTCCAGCAGATCTTATCCTGGACTGGGGGTCAACCTTTTCTGACCCAAAAACTTTGTCGGCTAGTAGTGGGGGAGTGGGAATCTCCCCTCACCCCCCTCAATCTCAATAAGAAAGAGACTTCAGTTGCACAGGTCGTCCAGAAGAGAATCATTGAAAATTGGGAAACCCAGGATGAACCGGAACATTTAAAGACAATACGCGATCGCATACTGAGAAATGAGCAACGGGCTGGTAAGCTGTTGGGACTATATCAGCAGATCTTGAATCAGGGGAGTATCGTCGCTGATGGTAGTGAGGAACAGACAGAATTAAGGCTTTCGGGGTTGGTTGTTAAAAAAGATGGATGTTTAAAGGTTAGTAACCGAATTTATCAGGCTGTTTTCCAGAGAGCTTGGTTGAAGAAGGCTTTTGCGAAGCTACGTCCTTATTCGGAAGCTTTTACTGCTTGGGTTGATTCTGGATGTTCAGATGAATCTCGTTTGTTACGGGGGGAAGCCTTAAAAGATGCTCAGGATTGGGCGAGAGGTAAAAGTTTGAGTGGTTTCGATTATCAGTTTTTGGCCGCGGGACAAGAATTGGATATGCGAGAAGTTCAACTTGCTTTGGCTGCTGAGAAAGAGTCTGCTGAGATATTAGCCAAGGCGAATGAGACTTTAATTAAGGCTCAAGAAAAAGCCAAGCGGATGAGACGTAGATCGCTGGTTTTTTCATCTGTTGTAATAAGTCTTGCTGTAGGAATTTCTCTTGTCATTCCGATTATTTGGGGAGCGATAATAGCTTATAGACATTATAATCGAGGACTACAACTAACTGATGCAGGAGACTATAGAACAGCCATAGCTGAATACAATAAAGCAATTTCAATTAGGCCAGATCTTGCGCCCGCTTTGACTAATCGAGGATATGCTCAGGGCAAATTAGGCAGACATCCAGATAAGTATTATTCCTGCGCCCAAGCGACTTATGTTGCTCCAAATTTTGCCGAAGCTTGGAATTGTAAAGGATTAGCCCTCTTTGATCTTCAGAGATACGAACTTGCATTAAAGGATTATGATCGAGCGATCGCTGTTTCTAAAGAACAGGGTGATGAGCAAGAATCCTATCGAGCTTGGTATAACAAAGGTGAAGCTCTAATTAAATTAGGGCGATATGAAGAAGCAATTGCTGAAACCCAAAAAGTGCTTGCTATTAAGCCAGGCTATTTTTTTGCTTGGACCCAAATATGTAGTGCCCTATTCGAGTTGCAGCGATATCATGATGCGAAAAGAAACTGTCAACAGTCGAAGGCTATTAAACCAGACTATTGGCTGACGATTAAACTATTGGCGGAAATTCAACAGAAAATTGAGCCCAAAAAGGAAGCCCAAAAGCTCAAAAAGCTCAATCCTAACTAATAAATTTTGAGCTGATTTACCAACCGATTAACTCTAAAAAAACGAAAATCAACTATCCATTTTGTAAAAGCGATCGCCCTAACCGAAAAGCCCAAGTGCGTGTTTAGTTTTGTCCGTCAAACTCGCGCGACGCGAAGCTAGTCCTTTAGGGCGTTCCTTAGCGGAGACCCTTCGGGTAGAGCTGCGCAAGCGTCAAAAATTTTGAACTTTGAATTTTGAATTTTGAATTCAAAAAATGGTCAGGAGCCCCAACAGAGTTCGCTCGTCAATTATTGCCAAACCCTTTACTACGGTTAGTGGTAGGAAGAGTAAAACAATTTTCAATTTGTTGTCGTAATTTTTCCCGATCAAGGTTTTGACCAATTAAAACTAATTGGTTTTTCTTCTCACCATTCCATTCTTCATCTTCGATACTAAATCTCTTGCCACTTAAATGGAAAATATGGCGTTTAGGACTTTCATTAAACCAAAGAATCCCTTTAGCACGAAAGACATTTTCCGGCAGTTGATTATCAAGAAAATATTGAAACTTTCTAATATTTAAAGGCTTATTACTTTGAATCGAAATAGAGGTAAAACCATCGTTTTCTAAATGATTGGAATGGTGGTCATGATGTTCATGATCGTGATCGTGGTGGTCGTGATGATCATGGTCATGATCGTGACTGTGCTCATGTTCAGATGAAGTATCACCAAAATACTTATCAGACTCGAATAGACCAACACTCAATATTAGAGGTAAAGCAACTTGGGACTTTTGAGTACGCAGAATTCTGGCATCATTCTTAAAATCTCGAACTCTAATTTCTAAAGCATCAACATCTGCTTCATCTACCAAGTCAGTTTTGTTAAGAATAATCACATCCCCATACTGAATTTGACTATGAGCAGCTTGGGAATTAAACAAATCCAGACTATAGTTAGCACAATCTACCATAGTGACAATAGAGTCAAGACGGGTCATATCTCGTAACTCTGTACCCAAGAAAGTCAAAGCAATAGGAAGAGGATCGGCAATTCCCGTAGTTTCTACCACTAAATAATCAATTTTATCTTCCCGCTCAAGTATGCTATAAACTGCTTTTACTAAGTCCTCGTTAATGGTGCAGCAAACACAACCATTGTTGAGCTCTACCATATTGTCATCAGTGGAGACAATCAATTCATTATCAATCCCAATTTCGCCAAACTCATTTACCAGGACAGCCGTTTTGAGACCTTCTTGGTTAGTTAAAATATGGTTGAGGAGTGTTGTTTTTCCGCTACCTAAGAAACCTGTAATGATAGTAACGGGTAAACCTTTTTTTTGTACATCCATAGTGATGGTAGTTTGAGTATCAACTTTTGCCATAGTGATTGCTTGTAATAGAAATTTTCAAAAACAGCAAATTTGCAGCTTGGTTTGTCATAACCTGCATTGTCCAGATTCTTTACTATTATGACGTATTGGCAACATAAACCGTGTCTAGTTTGAAACCTATAGTTTTGAATATAGTAACACTACCAGAGGACGCAACAAAATAACTATCCGTAGTGCCAGACATGATAGAATTATGTCAATAAAATCATTACATTCATATCATTAAATCTATTATCCAGACATAAACAACCATAGTTATTCGTAGATTAACTAGAGTGGAACTAATTTTTTACAGCAAAAACAATCTTTAAATTAAGCGGTGAGAGTTGGAATATCATGTCAGATTCAAATTATCTAATTAATCAAGAACAAATCCCTGGTGGAACAGTTATTAATAATCGCTACTTGATTAAAAAGGTTCTAGGACAAGGAGGTTTAGGTCGGACTTATCTGGCTTTCGACACCCATCGTTTCAATGAACCTTGCGTTCTCAAAGAATTTGCCCCTCTAGGTTCGGGGTTATATGATCTAGAAAAATCGAGAGATTTATTTAAAAGGGAAGCAAAAATACTTCATCATATTACTCATCCTCAAATACCCAAATTCTTAGCCTGTTTTGAAGGAAAAGGACGATTATTCTTGGTTCAAGAATATGTTAAAGGGAAAACCTACTCTGCTTTACTTCAGGAACGTCAACGCAACCAAATGGTATTTAGCGAAATAGAAGTTGTTAAATGGTTGATAAGTTTATTGCCAATTTTAGAATATATTCATGATTTAGGGATTATTCATCGTGATATTTCTCCTGATAATATTATGCAACCTGATGGCCAAGAACTCCCTGTATTAATAGATTTTGGCGTGGGGAAACTAACTAATACAACTTCCCCAGAATATGCTCAAGGAAGTTTTCCAGGTCATTCCTATGTGGGAAAAATGTCCTTTGTCGGGAAAATTGGTTATGCACCTCGGGAACAAATTAGTATGGGTCGTTGTTCTCCTAGTAGTGATATCTATGCTTTAGGAGTCACTGCTTTAGTGATGCTGACAGGAAAAGAACCTACTGCTTTACTAGATCAATACTCTTTAGAGTGGCAATGGCATAAATTTGTCGATGTCAGTCCCAAATTAAGCAAAATACTCAATAAAATGATTGAGGAAAGACCATTACAACGATATCAATCCGCACAAGAAACTCTACTAAATATTCAAGAAAGCTATCCTGTCTCTCAATACCCTTCTGTAGCAATAGCTGCTCCCCATCAAACTTCACAGGTACAAACCGCTTCTGAGGATGATGATGAGGATGAGACCGTGATTGTCCCTCATTCGGTGCATCGTTCATCGCCTTCTGCAGTAGAGCCAGTAAATCCTCAACCTCGAAGATCATCGAATGCTAATAATTCTGCTGCCAGAGAAGTTGATCATAGAGAGGAAACAATACAAGAGACCATGATTGTCAGTAATGATTATCGTGCAAGGAAGCCTCAAAGTTCTTCTAGCTCACAGAATCAAAAATCACGCCAAAATCCTAATTCACGCTCACATTATGCTCCCCAATCCCATAACTCATTTTCTGTAAATAGGATCGATCCTGATTTTGTCAGACGTTGTGAACAAGAATTAGCCTATTGTATTGGACCGATGGCTAGCTTGATTATCGAGGAGATTTTAGAAGAAGAAAGACCATCATCTCATAATGCCTTAATGGAAGCCATAGCACTACAAATTCCTGATATCAAAAAAGCGATGGAATTTCGTCAACGACTTATGAAAAATTAATAATTGCCAATACTATCCATTTTAAACTGGTCGTCAATCCATTAGGACTTTAACTAAATTTCTGCCTGATAAAATTAATCAACTGATTCATTTGCTTTCTCATTTGTTCCATATCTTTTTCCATTTTCTCAACTTGAGACTTGAGAGATTCAATCTCAGCTGTCATCACAGATGCATCAACAACATGAGAACTCGATGAATCGCCCCCCACTTGAGTTAAATGAGACTGTTTCTTCGATTTTACCATCGCCTCACGAATAGCATCTACTAATTGCTTTCCGTCAAAGGGTTTTTCTACAAAAGCAAAATACTCAAAAGGTTCGGGGAGTTTATCTGTAACTTCCTCTTTGCGTCCTGACATTAAAACTAGAGGAATATTTCTGAGTCTTTTTTCCTTTTGGATTGCTTGGTAAACTTCCCAACCACTCATTTTAGGAAGTAGAAAATCTAACATGATTAGATTAGGGTTTTCAGTTCTAATCAAGTTAAATCCTTCCAAACCATCTTTGGCTTCAATGATTTCAAAGTTACCCTCTGGTAACATATCCTTGACTCGCATTCTAATAACTTTGCTATCGTCAATAACCAAAATTTTCTGATTGGACACAGTTAACTCCTTAGTGACTACTCTCTCTTCCTAACTATAGAGATTTACTTAGTTTATTTAGCAATATTATGGCGCGTTCATTTTTTAGAATTCCCGTTAACACTGTCAAAATCACTATAACTACCATTAATATTTTTAATATTGCCATCTTCTCTTCTCAATAATTATGAATCAAATTAAACCCTTGAACTCTACTAAAACTGATTTACGTCGGGAAGTAACTAAACTACCATCTTGGCTAAAAGCAACCATTGGCAAGGCTAGTGATATCTCTACTGTACAAAAAATTATTAAAAAAAGAGAAATCCATACGATTTGTGAAGAAGGAAGATGTCCTAACCGAGGAGAATGCTATGCTAATAAAACAGCTACTTTTCTTTTAATGGGTCAAGTTTGCACCCGAGCTTGCGCTTTTTGTCAGGTAGATAAAGGAAAAGCGCCTATGATTTTAGATCCTGAGGAGCCAAGAAAAGTTGCTGAAGCTATATCTTTATTGGGGCTGCACTATGTTGTTTTAACTTCTGTCGCTCGTGATGATTTGGCTGATGGTGGTGCAGCATGGTTTGTAAAGGTGATGGACGCGATTCGCCAAACTAGTCCACAAACAGAGATTGAAGTTTTAACGCCAGATTTTTGGAGTGGTAAAGCAGGAAGTGTTTCCCAAAAAGCCAGAGTTGCTACTGTGGTCGCGGCTAAACCTGCTTGTTATAATCACAATCTCGAAACGGTACCACGCCTCCAAGCACCAGTACGGAGGGGGGCAAAATACGATCGCTCTCTAAATGTTCTCCGCTGGGTAAAAGAACTAGACTCGACCATTCCTACCAAATCAGGATTAATGCTGGGACTAGGAGAAACCGAAGCCGAAATTATTAACACAATGAAAGATTTACGCCAGATTAACTGCGATCGCCTTACAATTGGTCAGTATATGCGTCCCTCACTGGAGCATTTACCAGTACAAAAATATTGGACCCCAGAAGAATTTATCTGTCTAGGAGACATAGCCCGTTCTCTAGGTTTTTCTCATGTTCGTTCTGGTCCTTTAGTTCGGAGTTCATACCATGCGGGCGAGTAAATCTGAGACAATCGCCCAGACATAATTAAGATGAAGTCAATGGCCCAAAGAAAGGCTATCTGTCATGGCAAGTAGCGATTACTTTATACTGAGCTGCTAGAGCGTCGATTCAGTAATCATAAAATTCTTGTTCAGAGAAGCAGAGGGAGGAAAGCTGAAAGTATTGATTTTTCGTTCCTCAATTTGTTAGCTTTTATTACTGAGCTCAAAAATCGAGAACATAGCCCAAAATTTTTTTGTATTAATTTGAGGTTGGAAAATACTTTTTTTAACTTAATGAAGCTAGATAAAGAAAAAAGGATTGGTAATAGTATTGATTACTAAAATCAGAGTAACTGTTACCTAATCCATAAAGTACTATCATGATTTATTGGGTACTAGAAGATTTATGCATTAGCTTATTTTATAGAGTTCTATATCGTAGGGATTACCAGGAGTTGATTTGTTGTCTCTAAAGGCATATACTCCTCCATCGGACAAATCGTATTTTTTCCATTGTTTGTAATCATTACGACCATCTGTATCAAATTCAATGATTCCCCCATCATAGGCAGTCCATACTGAACTAGAGCCAGGTTTCGCAAACTTTGGCTTGGTTAACTTTCCATCGACAAAGTAGTTGATATCGTATTGAGTCTCGTTGTTAATTGTGAATACCTCATATCCACCGCTAACTTTTTCCCCATCTTTCTCATCTAACTCCATGAAAAGGTCTTGATTATTAAAAGCAATTTCGAGCATTTGATTATTAATATTTGACATAACTTTTCTCTTTTGAAATAAATTCAACTTTCCTAGCAATAGGTATTTATTCAGGCAGCAAATAATCAAAACAATAAAATACAATACTTAAAGTAAATTTATATTTGCTCCTTCAGTTATTCATTAGGATCAGGTTTTTATCCTTATGCACTGATCCTGAGAAACCATACTCTGCACGGTAATAAATTGCGTTTTTGAACTCTGACCCGGAGCTGCGCGGGCGTAGGGCGCTGACAGCTAAAGGTTTAGTATTAATCTGATACTGAAAATCAGCAACAGTATCAATTAATTCTTGCTGAGACTTTCAGGAAACAAATTCAATTTCTGAAGATTAAGCAACGAGAGTAAAACCAAGTTCGTCAGCTCTTTTCTGTAGATTTTGAAGAACTCGTTCTTGATATTGCTCATAATTAGTACGACATTATTGAGTTTTGTTGTAGCAACTATTAAATATAAAGGGTGCACTTAACTGATATATATTGCGCCTCCCGCTTCTAAAATTTGTTTTGTTTCCTCACCAAGACCAGTATTCTTCCCAAATTTAGTTCCTGTAACTACAGCTAAACTTAGACTAGTATTACTTAAGTTAGCTTCTTGTAAATTAGCATAGCTGAGATTGGCACCAATCAAATTAGCAATGGCGAAACTTGTGCGATACAAGTTTCCATGGCTTAAATCAGCATTTTCTAGATAGGCTCCGCTTAGATCGGCACCACTCAGGTTAACATAACTAAGATTAGCTTCACTTAAATCTGCATCGGTTAAATCAACCCCTCTGAGATTGGCTTTTTTGAGGTTAGCACCATTGAGGTCAATCCCAGTGAGATTAGCTGCTAGTAAATTGCCTCCTGCTAAATCAGTTTTCAGATTTAACTTTGCCAGTTGAGCCAATTCTGCCATCTCATCAGTTTTGGCTGTATAAATTTGTTGAATTAGCTGTTGGAGCTCCTCTGCTGGAACAGGAATTTCAGGTGTTTTCTCTTCTTCGCAAATCTCTTGCGCTAATAAATTAGTAGCACCTAATTGTACGCAACTTAGAGAAGATGGTAGTTGGTGTTTACAGAGGAAAAAAACAATCGCTCTTTCTACTACTCCATGCTTATTAGGACTAAGATCATGCCGCCATAAATCTTCGGCATCAGCCAGAGTAATATCTGCGGGAAAAACTATCCAATTTGCCTTTAAACTAGAGGAGTGACTGGTTATCTTAATAGTTCCTAGCTTAATTCGCTTCAGGGATTCTTCTACAAGTGGTTTGGCTGACTCTAATGTAAATACCCAAGTTGTTTCAGTTTCAGAAGTTTCAGTTGTAATCTTAAAGTAATTATCTAACTGAGAGTTGCTTTCATGCAGTTGGCTATTTTTTAGTCTCAGTCTGAGTTGACCTCCTTGTAACCCTAACTTGATGCGACCATCTAATAAGGGGAACCATTGTTGATTAAAGTTAAGACTTAAATACAGGTCAAACTGATCGCTATTGGTTGAATTAGAAGCAATGGGAATAGCTTCTAATGCCATTGAGAACAACTCTGGGTATAAGTTCTGAGACTTCAACAACTGCATGATTACAACTAATTAAACTAATGTGACAGTTCTTGTTAAATGTTAGCAAGCTTATCTGCGCAGAAGATAGAAACTTTTCATCTTTCTATCTTCCTCTAGAATAAACTCCTAAGCATTAAGGCAACTGTTACATAATGATAAGTTGTGTGACACTCCAGCAGCCTAAAGGCGTGCTGGCTTCTAAACAACACTAATACTTTGGGTAGAAATCAGACGATTTCCCTCGAATGAGGTACTTGGGATATTAGTTCGTGTTAGACTACTTTGGCGCGTGTCGGCGC
>JASJDR010000101.1 GCA_030065615.1 Xenococcus sp. MO_188.B8
GCTCCTGTAAGGAATGAGAACGAGGGGGAATCTCAAGAGCTAAAACTCAATCAGGGCAAGGATTTGAGGGGGATATGACTCTTTATTTCACGAATCGTTGCCATACCCCCTCCTGAAACTAAAACTGAAGATGAGAAAAATCTAAGGGAAACCCTACTCAACAGCCTCCGCCAGAGTTCTACCCCAGAAAACCCCAAACCCAAAACTCCCAAGGCTGATGACTGACACCGCTTTTCAAATCAAGAACCCCAGCGTCACACTGTATGCCTTCCATCTGTGTCAAGATTTGAGCCAAAAACCAGGACAGCTAAGGCAAGATGCGGATCGGTTGTGGCAAAACTGCGCCAACCTCAGCGAACCTCTAGCTATTCCAGACCTAAAATCTTTACCCGAAAAATTACAATCCCCTCCAACCCAAACACCGATAACCAGCCGTTACGTAGAATTACTACCAGGTAATGGTCGCTTAACATACACGCCACCACTGCAAATAGAAGGCTCTGCCCTGACAGTTGAAGTCTATCCCGTCCAGATTCATGATATCTACGCCTTTGACCTAACCCTGTACTACGAGAATGTCACTGTCTCAGCCAGTCAATTTAGTCACCTCAATCCCCAAGGTTGTCTGCTAGCCAGCAATATTCGAGCTTCTTTGGAACAAACCTTGGTTCTCTATGCTGAACCAGTGGGTAGTCCCGAAGAGGATACAAAGTTAGCAGATGCTTGTGTAGATGCTTTTTTGCAAGGAAGTAACCAACAACGCCCAGCTAGAATAGAATCTGCTCAGTTATTTGGTAGCCCGATTTTTGAATATGACAATGGTCAAGAGAAACCCAGCGAGCAATGTCACATTCTGGTGTGGTTTAACCGTAACTCAGAAACATTAAACCGCGTTCAGAAGACTTACTTTTCGTTTTTCAATCTCCTGTGCTGCCGCAGTAAAATCCTCTTTGCCTATCATGAAGCTCGTTGGTGTTATCACCAAACTAGACAACTCTATGCAGAACTGGAACAAGAAGTTATATCACTAGGATTATTAGAGAAGGAACTGCCAAAACAGCTAGTAGCGCAGCTACAGTACTTTAAGAAGAAACTGATTCAAATTCCCACCAAGAGTTTCAATTATACTCGTTACCTGCGAGACATAAAAGACTGCAAAACTGCGATCACTACTAACGCCAAAAACTATGACTACTGGCTCGGAAAAATCCGCGAATCCAGTCTCGAAAGCGATGATTTAGAGTTTTTAGCAAACTTTCTCAATCAAAGAAGCCCGCGTTTCCAAGATCAGATTGAAGTAGATCTAAGCTTCTTTATTTCTGGTCAACAACTATTCGAGCAGATACGGGAGGCTATCCAGCCTATGCTAAAGATCATCGAAATTGAACAAGCAGAAAGCGCTCGTGCTTTCGCGGAAGCCCTGAGAAAGAAAGATGAAGCTGCTGAGGAACGCGAGAAAAGATTACGACTTTGGATTGCCTTAGTTGGTACTGGACTAGCCGTTAGTGGTATTTCTGCTCAAACCGACGCTAAACCTATAGAAACTTTACTGAGTGATCGATTAAAACCTAATCAAACCTTAGATTGTCCCGATGCTGGACGAGATCTCTGCCTGGAATATTATAGTGCATACATAATGTTTCATGTTGGGATTGGTGTGCTTGCAGCTTCAATTTTAGGTTTTATTATCTGGTTGGGCTCAACAATTTCCGCACTCTTAACTTCTAAATCTAAGAGATCATCTCACTGATTAATCACCTCCTCATGTTTCCTCCTAACCTCCATCTCCTCCTCTTGAGTTCGCCGTCGCAAACGAATGCTCTTCCTCTCCGCTAACTCATCAACCAAACCTAAAGCCTGTTTTCTCAACTCATGCTGTTTCTTCAAAGTCCGCGCCCATTCTTCCCTTTCCAAATAGTCCAGATAGTCACAAATCTCTCTTGTTAAGCGATTATCCAAACTAGGACTTGCTTCTAGCGTCTCGCCAATCTCAGCTTGACATTTACTAGCTCGGCATCGGGCTATTTTATGTTGACCAGAGATATAACCTTCGATAATAAGACCTGCTAGCCTGTCGGTAACAAAGCCTGTATCGTGGCAGCAGAAACAGCACCAAGTGGGCTGCCAGATTTGTGGATCGTAGTCGGGCTCGCATTCTGGACGCAGGGGAATGGGTTTTAACTTCTTAAAGTCCATCAACTGTCACCCCTTCTGGTAGCTTGACTACACCGTTGTCAATTGCCCATCGCGCAAAGGCTCTTCGTTCCTCTTCTGTACCGCCATTGTTGAGCAAGACCAGAAAATCACGAGCTTGATATTGACACTCTAATTTGCGCTTCCATCGGTTGAATCTGGGGTGATTCCTCCAATCTTTTTGTGAGACGTTACCACTCGAATATGCTACGTCGGGGGATTTTTTACACCATAGGCTGCGGAGTTCTTCCCAGTTGTTCTGAATCCATTTTTTGATCAATACAGGTGGATTTGGTAATTTATGGGCTTGTTCCTCACAAAATTTAGTAAAACTTTCTCTCTGACTATTAGATAGAGATGATGAAAAGCTTTGATAGGAATTTGAAGAAGAATCTGGTGAATCGCTAGAAGCTTTGGTTTTTGGTGATTTAGACGATGCGTTAGTTGCAGTTTCTACAACTGGATTGGCAGTTGGCGCGACGGGTTTTGGAGAATTTACAGACGAATTAGGAGTTTCTACAACTGGATTGGTAGCAGGTACAACTGGCTCATCTGCTGCTGTATTGTCATTGTCTGGCGATGAAGTAGGCGGTTCTTCAAATTCACCGACTAGAGCAGTAGTTCGGTAGAGTTTTAAGTTCGGGAAGTTTTGCTTGATTAATTTCAGTCCGCGATAGAACTGGTCTCGGCTCAAACCTAGTTCGGCGCAGATTTTTTGTTGGTTGATGTGGATCTTCCAACCAGGAGCAAATTTGATTTTGAGATAGTTAAATAACAGTCCAGCAGAACTAAGGAATCCTGCTTGGTATTGGGTTAGCGCATCTTTGATTGTTAGCTGGTAGAATTGAGTCATAATCTGAAAAATCTGATTTTAGATTAAATAGCGATTGCTGAGGTTGGTAGCCAGGGGTGATCGCTTACATATATCTTTAGAAGCAATTATAATTGGGATACATATTAAAATCAAACTACTTTACATTTTTTAAAATATGGATACCTGCTATAATTACTAATTAATGGGGGACAAGGATAAGAAAAGATGCCAGGAACAAAAGCTAGTGGTCGTCCAGGGGGAAACCCTGATATAAAAAACTATGGATTTAAAACAGATAGACCTGAACCGCTACGAGAAAAGCTTCAATTGAGAATATCTGCTTCGATGAAAGAACAGTTACAAAGCAGGGAAAATTGGCAGGAACTTGTCAGAGAAGCTATTGCTGAAAAATTACAATCTGCATAGGTGCAGAATTTATATGACAACCAAAGTCTCAAAAACTCAATGGAAATATCTAGAACCGCGTCCCGACTCATGGCGTAAACAGCTTTATCTTAAAGGAAGGAAGTTGAGAGCACATATTGTTTGGTCGGATATGCTTGTTAATGAGATGACCCCAGAAGAAATAGCAGACAGCAAAGATTTACCTCTAGCTGCTGTCTATGAAGCAATTGAGTACTGTGAAACCCATATTGAACTCTTAAAGCAAGAAGCCCAAGAGGAACGTCGTTACTTAGAAGAGCGAGGAGTGGTTCTTGAGCCTCTAAATCAGTCATCAGTCATCAGTCTACTTCGACAACCAAGAGAAAATAGATGACGAAATTTGCACCTAATGGAAGCAGAACAACTCAAAAAAGATTTTCATTATGAACACTAATACCTCAAAAACTCAATGGCAATATCTAGAACAACGTCCTCATCCTTGGCGTAAGCAACTATACATCAAGGGCAAAAGGATTAAGGCTTCAGTTATCTATTCCGATCTGATTGCTAACAATGAAACCCCTGCTGAGGCATCAGAAAATTGGGATTTACCATTAGCTGCTATTACAGAGGTGATTGAGTATTGTGAAACTAATCAAGAGCTTTTAAAACAGGAAGCAGAAGAAGGACGCAGATTACTAGAAGCAGAAGGAGTTAAGCTTGAGCCTCAAGTTGTTAATCGATGAAGACTCCCAAGCCAAACTTTTAGTGACTTTACTTGTACAAGCTGGTCATAATGTCTTAACTGTTAATGAAGCTGGTTTATCGGGACAACCTGACAGTATAGTGTTTGATTATGCCTGCAAAGGAGGGCGTTTGGTAGTCACTCGCAATTATGATGATTTTCAAGCTCTTCATAAAGCGAATTCTATCCATCCAGGCATTTTAGTTGTTTACCATGATGCTAATTATTCTAAGAATATGAGTCATCAGGAAATTGTTAAAGCGATTACCAATCTTGAAGCTGCTAAGATTCCTTTAGCTAATCAGTTTATTTCCCTCAACCACTGGAACTATTAATCAGTGAACAGTCATCAGTTAGCAATTAAGGTGATTTCTAGCGATAAATATCCCAGCAAAACTGAGAAACGGTGCGTTACGCTGGCGCTCTCTTGGTCAGCACCGGGAAGGGGGGAATATTTTGTTGGGTTCTATTGGTTCAACGCCAGAAACTGAATTGTTATCCCCCATTCCCGCCCTTGCGCCTGACGGCGACGCGGGGTCTGACCGCTAACAGCACCCTACTGTCGATGATTTTGGTACGATAAGTGAGCGATTTTGAGCTGAGTTTGATAAAAGTTAGAATAAGGAGAATGAAAGAGTCCCAGTCTGCATAGGTGCAGAATTAAGATGACAACTAACGCCTCAAAAACTCAATGGAAATATTTAGAACAACGCCCTTCATCGTGGCGCAAACAGCTTCACTTTAAAGGTAGAAGACTTAGACCCTTTACGGTTTGGAGGACGATGCAGGTAGAAGACATGACCCCTGAAGAAGCAGCTTATGATTGGGATTTGTCTTTAGATGAAGTCGCCGAAGCAATAGCTTACTGTGAAGCAAATCAAGACTTGCTGAAGCAAGATGCTGAAGCAGAACGCCGTTATTTAGAAGAGAGAGGAATTGACCTTGAGCCGCGAAATCAGTCATCAGTGAACAGAAGTGCGACCCCGCGTCGGCGAAAGACGCAAGGGAATGCACACTTCCCTAAGGGTCATCAGTCATCATTTAAATGTTAACTGTTATTAGAAGGCTTTAATTGGAGTAACGATTATGAAACAAGCTTTTACAGCAAGAGTTTTTCAAGAAGGCAATTGGTTTGTTGCCCAATGTTTAGAAGTTGATGTCGCTAGTCAAGGAGAAACTAAAAACGAAGCGTTAAGTAATCTTCAAGAGGCTCTAGAATTACACTTTGAACCGCCTACTGCCACGATTATTCCTGTAAATCAGATCTGTTAACATTTATCAGTTATTGTTGGTTATTTTAGGTAGCAACTTCATGACTAATCAAGTAATTTATCCTCACATAGAAAAACCCAACGCTTCTGAGCCTGCACGTCTGCAACGTATTCAGCGGGTAAGAGTCGCTCAAATTGTCATGGACTACCTAGCCTATGGTTGGTCAGTGTCGGAAATCTGCCGTCAGCATCCTTATTTAACTCTCTCAGAAGCCCATGCAGCGATGGCTTACTACTTCGATAACCAAGAGGAAATAGATCATGAAATTCGCACCGAATGGGAAGAAGCAGAACCAATCAAAAAAACATTTTCATTATGACCACTAATACCCCAAAAACTCAATGGCAATATTTGGAACAACGACCTCATCCTTGGAGAAAACAACTTTACTTTAAAGGAAAAAGGCTGAAAGCTTTTGATGTTTGGATGACTATGCTAGTCGAAAACATGTCACCAGAAGAGACGGCTGAGGATTGGGATTTGCCCTTAGCTGCTATAAAAGAAGCTATACAATATTGCCAAACGCATCAAGATTTATTGAGACGAGAGGCAGATGAGGAACGCCGTAGGTTAGAAGCAAAAGGAATTAGCCTTGATCCTAAGATTACTACTTGATGAGGATTCCCAAGCTAAACGCTTGGTAACTGTTTTAGAGAAAGCTGGTCATGAAGTACTAACCATCAATGAAGTTGGTTTGGCTGGCTCATCAGATGATGTTGTTCTTGACTATGCTAAAGCGGAAAATCTGATTCTTCTGACTCATAACTGCGATGATTTTGAAGAGTTACACAATATCAATCCTAATCATTCGGGTATTTTAGCAGTTTATAGTAATGCTGACCGTTTCAAGAATATGAGTTTTAAAACAATTGTTAAAGCGATCTCTAACCTCGAAGCTGCTGGTATTCCTCTAAGGAACCAGTTTATTTCTCTAAATCAGTGGAACTATTAATCAGTTATCAGTCATCAGTTATTGAGTTCATTCCAGTTAATTGTTGAATTTTTCGGGTTATTTGCGCCTTTTTGTTCTCTGCCTGAATAACTTGAGCTGCTAAACTTTCTCCCTGCTGCCATAAACTAAGCATCTGTGTTGTGGAACCGCTACCAAATTGGTAGTCAATCTCAATGAGCTGACGTTATTGATTATGAGTAGCTAACTTTGAATGGGCTAAAGCAAATTGAGATTCACATTTTAGACGCGCTCACCGAAGAGCAGTGTCTAAATGTGAAAGCCGATAGGCGGTCTCAATTTGCTATCCTACTAGTCAACTCATTATTACAATTCTAATTGTCGTTCTTTCTTAGACGTTTTCTTAGACAATGAGTTTTTCTTTCTTGCAGATGCTGCTGCCCTTGCTTCTAATTCCATTATTTTTTGAATCTCATGCCAACGAATTAGCCAGCTTTGTT
The DNA here is from genome assembly GCA_030065615.1 of Xenococcus sp. MO_188.B8. Taxonomy (GTDB): domain Bacteria; phylum Cyanobacteriota; class Cyanobacteriia; order Cyanobacteriales; family Xenococcaceae; genus Xenococcus. The sequence goes on from JASJDR010000101.1 coordinate 6,819, forward strand.
GCCAACTACTAACATCTTTTTCCACAACTAAGTTGGGGATATTATCTGGAAATATTTGTCGATCGTTACTACTAATAACTATAGTATCAAAGCTAGTTAAATCTAGTTCATTTAATGGTTCAGGTGAATCAAAACTTACATACAAACATGGACAATCACTTCCGGAGATTACGTCATTTACTAGATGAGCAGATACAGCTTCTACAGGAGAGGAAGTTACAACTATTTTCTTAATCGGATTTCCGTTATCATTAGTTTTAAACCAAAAGTGATTATTTTCACTACCTAATAAATTATGTTGGTGCCAAATGGGATTTCCTCGATCGCTAGCACTTATTAAGTTATTCTTCTGTGAGCTTTGGTTAATCCTTGACCAAGTTAGTAATTGCTCATCTTTTACTGTTACTGTTTTTCCTTGAAAGGCAGCTTCTAATGCAGGGGTATCTCTAGTTTCGTTAAAGTCAATGCCTCGCTGAGAAATTAACTTGGGAAAACTACCGTTATGAATTTTGCTACCCCTAACTTTGAGGTCTTCTAAGCTATAGCTGATGCGCTTTCTACCTTTATCTGTAATATAAGGTCTAACATCGATTCCCAGATGTTGTAATCTGCCGATAAATAAGGTCATGGTCGGCTTATCTGAACTGGCGGCAGAGATCGCTGCTTCTAATTTGGCCATGATGGGGATTTCTGGTGGCGTATCTTGTTTTTTTTGCTTATATTCTTTGGTTTCTCTTTGATAGCGTCTTAATTGTTTGGTACTCGGTCGGTGACGATTACATTGAGTACTAGATATTACTTTTTTTAAGCCATGTTCTTGTTCTAAGTTTCGGAGAATATTTTCTAAACGTGTTTTATCGAAACTATCGTTAACTCTTTCACCGTCAAGATTGATGCCATTAACGACGATGTGAATATGATCGTGTTCGTGTTGCCAATCATGTCCTGGGTCATCTCTTCCGTGGGCGATTACTAGCCATTGGTTATTGGTGTAGCCTAATTCATTGACTACTTTTTTAGAAATTGCTACTTTGGTTTTGGAGCTTACTTGGCCATCTTCAGGGGCAAAACTTATACTTAGATGTTTGACTGGTTTTTTAGTTGTTAGTCTAGTTTTGGCAACCCAGTCGAATTGAGTAGTGAGTCTTTTAATATTAGGTTCGAGTAACACGAAATCGCCACCAAGAATTTTCGCCTCTTTACCTTTTTTTAGCAGGTAGTTGAACAGGCTTTTAAAGTTGCTCCCAGTGGTGATTTTACCAATCAATTTATTGTTTCTCCTTCTAGCTTGGTGAGGATTTTCTCTAGTAGGGTACGAAGATCTTTGAGGGTTTTTTGGTCATCGAGATCTAATGTTGAGTCTTTACCAGAGGCGGCGAGCGTATTTTGTAGACGGGTTAATTGATTTAAATTGTTGCCTTGCCGACAAAGTTCTACATAAAGAGATTTATTAATTTCTGGATTGGCTTGCTTTATTTTGAGTCCTAAACCCGCAGCAATTAGAAAATCACTTAGATTCATTTCGTACGCTTTAGCTTTGGCTTGGAGCAACTCTTTTTTTGTCGTCGTAGTTCTAATATGTATTCTTGCTTCTTTGATTTCTTTTTTGTCGTCAGAATTCTCTTTTAGTTTTTTCATAAATCATCAAGTTCAAATTTAATCAACTTGCATATCAACAAAGATCAAAGTTAGTCACAAGTAATTTTTTTCGGGGGTTTTAGGGGTTCTCCCCTAACAAGCTGTGCCGTACTTTCATAGAAGGTAGAGGTCAGAAAAAATGTACGCCAAAGGCACTGCTTGCTAAAGCGCGTAACACAGGTATCTTCAATCAATCAATCAATTTCTTATCTATAAATAAGAGGATTTGATGAGTTTATCCTCGGCAAATAACGGCAAACAACGGCATTTTTCGCGCTATCCGGCTCTGACAAAATGATAATTTATCTCATATAAATTGATGATTGTTGATTTTTTTGGGCTGTGATAGCCTATTTGTAGTTACATAAACTACAAATGACGTCAATTTACGGCAACAATCGCTATTTTTCTCCTTCATCATTCCTTAACAGTAATTTGTCTTTTTTGTAAAGCAGTTTATGTTTCTTAATACAGTTTCTTTTTCAATTAATCTGCTCAAGATTTTTGTCAAGGCAACGGTTTTGATCTTAGATACAACTTTCCTCGCTTTCTTTCGCAACATTAAAATAAAGATTAAAAGCGAGACAGTATCTTTGAATGATTTTCCTAGCGAAATTCAGAAGTTAGGAGCTACTCACGCTGAAAATTTCTTGTGTATCTACAAAGATTGTCTTTCCTAAATTGATAATTTTGAATTGGAGCGAAGCGACTTGACTCTAATTTTTTTCACAGATGTTATCCTGACGGTCGAAAGTTATCATTCCGTCGAAAAATATTGCTACACCAATACAAGCTCAAGAGCGAAGAAATATTTTAACTAAAATGAGCAAAGCGATCGCTATCTTCAATCAAGCGGGGGGAGTGGGCAAAACGACTCTGACCCAAAACCTCGGCTACCATTTAGCTAGGCGAGGAAATTCCGTGTTGCTGGTAGACCTCGACCCCCAAGCTTCTTTAACTACCTTTATGGGCATTGATACGGATAGTTTAGAAAAAACTCCTTTTGATGCGCTGATTAATGAAGAACCTTTATTTATCCTCGGGGATATTCAGAAAATGGATCTTGCCCCAACCAATATCACTCTTAGTGTGGCGGAGATTCAATTAGTTAATCTTGATTTTCGAGAGGTGCGACTCAAAGAAGCCCTAGATCCGCTTCGAGATGACTATGATTTTATTCTCATTGACTGTCCTCCTAGTTTGGGGTTACTCAGCTACACCAGCTTAGTCGCGGCGACTCACGTTCTGGTTCCTGTTGAAACCCACTTTAAGGCTTTCCAAGGGACTAATTTATTGCTCCAAACCATTGCCAATGTGAGAAAGCGAGGTAACCGCCAGTTACAACTAGCTGGTTTTGTTCCCTCACGTTATGCTGTCAGCAACTCTCAAGATAAGCGTACTCTTAAGGCAATTCAGGAACAGTTTGGCTCAGTAGCTACAGTTTACGAACCGATTCCCCGCTCGACTGCTTTTGCTGATGCTGCGGAACAACAGTTACCATTAGCTGTTTATGATCCTAAACATTCAGCTTTAAAGGTCTTAGAGCAATTAGCTACTCAGGTGGAGAAACTATGACAAGGGCTTCGCCCTTGAATTCAAAATTCAAAATTTACAAGTAAATCAATTTCTCCGAAAAAGAAATCACGTTAAGGAATTCAATATCTAATGAATGATCAACAAAAATATCGAGTTACCAATAACGTTATTGGTAACAGTAAAATCCAGGGATACCAAGGATTTTAATTTATTAAGTCACAAATAGTAAGTCACAGGTATCAAATATATCCATCCTGAAGGGAGAGATTTTAAACCATCTTCGATATTTTACTTGTGACTTGAAACTTGAAACTTGTGACTTTCAATAACTGATGACTGATAACTGTTAACTGAAAAAGATATGCCTCAACCGAAAAAGACTAATCGAAAAAGCGATCGCCCCTATAATGCCAAAGCTAATCTTAGTGTTCTATTTGGCGATGATGAACCAGCCACTAGTAGCCCACAGACGGTGAAAATTGAAGCGATTGTCCTGCCTGCATCCCAACCCAGACGTTATTTTGACCCGCAAAAATTAGAACAGATAACTCAATCGGTCAAGGCCCATGGCATCTTAGAAAATCTCCTCGTGAGACCGCTAAAAAACAAGGAAGGGTCATACGAATTGGTAGCAGGAGAGAGGCGTTACCGTGCCGCTAAAGCTGCTGAAATCTCGGAAGTTCCCGTTACCATTCGCGAATTATCTGATGAAGAAGCGCTCTCGATTGCTTTGGTGGAGAATTTACAGCGCGAAGATCTCAATCCCGTTGAAGAGACAGAAGGTATTGTTACCCTGCTGGGAATTCAGTTACAGGAATCGCCAGAGGCTATAATTTCCTTGCTACACAGGATGGATAACGAACAAAAGAAGAAAGTTACCAATAACGTTATTGGTAACGCAGAAAAACAAAAAATTGAGTCGCTCTTTGAAGGGTTGGGACAGAATTGGCAGTCTTTTGTGAACAATCGATTACCATTGTTGAAGTTACCAGATGAAGTATTAGAAGCTCTGCGTCAAGGTAACATCGCGTATACCAAGGCTAAAGCGATCTCAGGGGTTAAAGATAAAGTGGCGCGAAAAGAATTACTGGAAAACGCGATCGCTAATTCCTTGTCATTAAGTCAAATCCGCGAACTGATTAAAGAGTTAAAGCCTGTCCAACAACAATCAGAATTAAAAACTCGTTTTGATGCTACTTATAAACAAGTAAAGCAATCAAAAGAACTATGGCAAGATCCTAAAAAGAAGAAAAAATTAGAATCTTTGCTGTCACAATTAGAGAAATTGATTACATGAAGCGGTTAAGAATTTATCTTGATACATCAGTTATAGGAGGTTGCTTAGATGTTGAGTTTGCCTTGGAATCAAACAGATTAATTGATGATATTAAGCAACAAAAAATAATTATGCTGTTAGGTGAATTAGTAGTTAATGAACTCATAGATGCTCCTTCAGCCGTACAAGATATTTTAAAATCTATCCCCGCTTCAACTATTGAAGTCATTAATTTAACTGAAGAAATAATCCAACTAAGAGATGCTTATATCCAAGCGGGAGTTGTCGGGCAAAAATCTCTCAATGATGCGGGTCATGTAGCAACAGCAACCGTTGCTAGGGCTGATGCGATCGTTTCTTGGAATTTCAAACATATAGTACGCCTCGATAAAATGAAAGCTTATAATCAAGTCAATTTACTCAACGGCTACGGTATTTTAACTATTGTTTCGCCCAAGGAGGTAATTCTCGATGAATCCAACAAAGACTGAAAAAGCATTTGATTGTTTAGAGTTTAAACAACAGGTACAGGAAAAAATTTATGAAGATATCAAAAGTCTGAGCCCTGCTGAGCAAATCGCCTATTTTCAGGACAGAATAGAAAACAGCAATTTAAGGAATTGGTGGCAATCTATCAATCTCCCTAAGAAAGACTCAATTTGAGGTATGGCGATCGCTGCTGGCATCGCGGAAGTTCCCGTTACCATTCGCGAATTATCCGATGAAGAAGCGCTTTCGATTGCTTTGGTGGAGAATTTACAGCGCGAAGACCTCAACCCCGTTGAAGAGACAGAAGGTATTGTGACCCTGCTGGGAATTCAGTTACAAGAATCTCCAGAAGCTATAATCTCCCTGCTTCACAGGATGGAAAACGAACAAAAAAAAAGTTACCAATAACGTTATTGGTAACGCAGAAAAGCAGAAAAATGAAACATAGAATATGCCAAGGCTAAAGTGAAATCGGGAGTTAAAGATGCAGCAGCGTGAAAAGAATTACTGGAAAACGCGATCGCTTTTTATCAGGTTAAACGTCAGCGTCATACCATCGCGAGCATAGATCATCAAACCCGCAGAGATTAAACTTCTATGTAAATTTTTACTGCAACAGCAGAACAATTTATGTCTGCTTAGATATTGTAGAGATAGACGAATCCATACTCGAATGCTCTACATAACCATAATATTCACTGCATTCTAGTCGAGACCAAAAAATATTGCTCATTTTTTTGAGCAATGTAATCTGGATGAAAGGGGGTCTATGGCGCAGCTATTGAGAAAAAAAGTTTAACCTGAATTCATCCTTCTCGAAGGAATAGACATGCAGTTTAAAGAATCCTACTACTATAAGAGTAGATTTCATAACTCTCCAGCAGAAGCATTATATGAGCATAGATCGTTGGTTATATATGCAAGGAAACATTTTTGTTTCTTTAAAGGAGATTTAAAAATGATCAACAAACTTGATTCGAATATTGAGATACAACAAGGTGAACCAGAAGAGATAACTAACGGACTCGATCCACGCTTACAGGAGGTTATTCTAAAATCACGAGATGGAATTCCTCTCGATGCCTCATTCAGCCATCAGGAAGTGGGGAAAGAGATTCTGGTTGATGTTCTTGCAAGATTGAAATTTCCTGATAGATCTGTCGCCGGACTAAAAGTTATTCGTAAAATTGGCACAATTGTCACAGGGCAAGTGTTGGTCTCCGACATTGAGATGGTACGTGCCAACCAGAATGTAGAAAGCCTAAAACTAGCGGAGAAACTACGACCAGAGCTTGAGTTCTCTGTTAATGAAATAAATGCTACCCCGGAACAAATGGGGACAGAACTTCCCACTGGCACACCAACCTTTGATGGTAATGGTGTCATCATTGGTATCGTAGATTACGGTTGTGATTTCCGACATAATAACTTCCGTAATGCTGATGGTTCGACTCGTCTTTTATTTCTTTGGGATCAGGAAGGAGATCGCTCCTCGCTTTCCCCACAACCATACAACTATGGACGAGAGTTTAATTCATCTGCAATCAATTCGGCTTTGAGGACAACAAATCCATATGCAGCTTTGGCTTATGACCCTGATATGGGAGCCCACGGAACCCATGTCATGGATATTGCGGCTGGGAATGGTGCAGCAACAGGATTTGCTGGAGTGGCTCCACAAGCCGATCTAATTTTCGTTCACCTACATCATGGCGATATAGACCTCATTGAGCCACCGGAAGAAAGAGAGCGACCTGATGGAAGACAGACTAGTTCCTTTGGTAATTCTAAAATGTTGCTTGAGGCGGTTGACTACATTTTCGAGAAGGCTCGGGAGCTGGGTCGTCCAGCTGTAGTTAACATGAGCGTCGGGTCTCACGGTGGTCCCCATGACGGTTCAACTCTCGCTGAAATTGGATTTGACGAACTTCTAAACGAACCCAATAGAGCGATCGTAATTTCGGCAGGCAACTCACATGATGACCGTTCACATGCTCAGGGTAATGTTACCGATAGCTCTCCTAGAGTCTTGACTTGGCAAATCCATCCAGAAGATGACACCGGTAATGAACTAGAAATCTGGTATGACGGAGACCAAGAATTAGAAGTTGCATTAGAAACACCATCTGGTCAAAGATTAAATCCCGTTAGACTAGGTACAACAGTGACATTGCAGAGTATGGGGACAGTTGTCGGTCGGATAATCCACCGAGCAAGCGATCCAGGTAATGGTGATAATCATATTGATATTATTCTTGCTGCCTCTTTACCAGGTGGTGATTGGAAAGTTCATGTTTCTGGGACTTCTACAGAAAATGTACACTTTCACGCTTGGATTGAACGAGACTTTCCAAACCCGTTTGCCCCAAATAGACAATCTAGGTTTGCGGAAGTCGATAACGATTCATCGTTTACCATTGGTTCGATTTCATGTGGAGAACGGACTATTGCAGTTGGTTCATACCTATCAGGAGTCCCCGATCATGAAATATCCCCATTCTCGGCAGCTGGACCAACTAGGAATGGTAGAGAGAAACCTGAAGTGAGTGCGCCGGGGCAGTTTCTACATCCGTTCTGGGAGCAAGGAATTCTCGCTGCTCGTTCTAGAACGCAAGGATCTATACGTATACCAGGGACAAGTATGGCGTCGCCTCATGTTGCTGGTGTAATTGCACTTTTAATGCAGGCTGCAAATCGAGATCTGACAATTGATGAAATTCGGCAGGCTATCTTGACAACTGCCAGAAAAAGCAATCCAACTCTAGGAATTGGCTGGCATCCTCGATACGGTTTCGGTCGAGTTGATGCGATTGCTTCCATTCTGAAAGTGCTTCCTGCAACAATTGTCCCAACTTTGATAGCTCCTCATGCCGTGGCAACCACAGGATTGTCGTCGAATGGTAGTGTTTTGGAGGAGATGGTGTTAACTGCTGCTAAGGCAGCGCAAAGTTCAAGATCAAAGATCAAGATTCAAATTGAGGTCGAGCCTACATAACTAGATTCAACAATGCGATCGCTCTATTGTTCGCGAGCGATCGCTCTATGACTCGGAGAATGACCAATATCCTAAATAAAACTGAAGTTTATCAGTAACCCTTGCGAATGATAGTAGATTATGAGTTATCTAAAGGCATCATGATTCAAGTGTTTTTTCAAGAAAAATATAACGGTAAACAATGTGGACAGCCTGAAAACACTGAAATATCCAGTGCAAATTAGGAAAAGGTAATTTATCTTTAATTTAAAGAAAATGATCCCAAAATTTTTTATTAGCAAAATTGAAGAAGCAGAAAAACAACAATCAGAAGAGTTAGATTTAAGTAGTAATATATCGGCTGATGATGCAACGAAGTTAACTGATTTTCCTCAAGCCATTTTTAATCTTAAATATTTGAAAAGTTTAAAAATGGCAAATAATAACATTAAAAAATTACCTGAATCTATTGGCAATTTATCAAATTTAGTGACGCTTGATCTAAGTCGTAATCAATTAAAAGAATTACCTGAATCCATTGGCAATTTATCAAAGTTAGTAACACTTGATTTAAAGGGTAATCAATTAAAAGAATTACCTGAATCTATTGGCAATTTATTAAATTTAGAAACATTAATATTAACTGGTAATCGATTAAAAAAATTACCCGAACCTATTGGCAATTTATTAAAATTAACTCAGCTATATTTAAGTAGTAATAAACTAGAAAAATTACCTGAATTTATTGGTAAGCTATTAAATTTAACAATCCTGAATTTAGATTATAATAAATTAGAAATTATCCCTGAATCTATTGGCAATTGCACTAGTATAAATGAATTAATTATTATTGGCAATCAACTGAAAAACTTGCCTGAATCTATCGGCAATTTATCAAATTTAGAAACATTAATATTAACTGGTAATCAACTAGAAAATTTACCTGAATCAATAGCTAATTTATTGAATTTGAATGAATTAGATTTAAAAAGTAATAAATTAAAGAATCTAGATGAATCTATTATTAATATTAACAATTTACTTAGATTAGAATTAGGAACAAATCCTTTAGAACAACCACCTATAGAAATAGCTAATCGAGGTTTTGAGGCGATTAAGGAATATTTCCGACAACTAGAAGAAGAAGGAAAAGACTATATTTATGAAGCTAAATTATTAATCGTCGGGGATACTGGCGCAGGAAAGACTACTCTAGCAAAAAAAATAAATGATCCTAATTATGACCTAAAGAAAGATGGAGCACTAACAGAAGGGATCGATATAACAAAATGGAAATTCACTCTAGATAATGATCAAGAATTTACTGTTAATATTTGGGACTTTGGCAGTCAAGAAATTTATCATGCTACTCACCAATTCTTTTTAACTAGACGTTCTTTATATACTTTAGTAGCCGATACTAAAAGAGAAGATACAAACTTTTACTCTTGGTTAAATGTCGTAGAAATTTTAAGCGAAAGTAGTCCTCTATTAATCATTAAAAATGAAAAACAAGACCGTAAAAGAGAAATTAATGAAAGAGCTTTGCGGAGACAGTTTGATAATTTAAAAGAAACTATAGCTACTAATTTAGCTACTAATCGAGGCTTAGAAGATATTCTGAAAAATATCAAACATTATATTACTAATTTACCTCATATTGGTTCACTATTACCGAAAAATTGGGTGAAAGTTCGTCAAGCTTTAGAAAAAGATAAGCGTAGTTCTATTAGTATAGAAGAATATTTTCAAATTTGCGATAATAATGGTTTTAAATCAGAAAAAGATAAATTACAGTTAAGTAGTTACCTTCACGATTTAGGTGTGTGTTTGCACTTTCAAGATGATGAAAATTCTTTGTTGTATAGAACAGTAATTCTTAATCCAGAATGGGGTACGAATGCTGTCTATAAAGTATTAGATGACAAAAAAATTATAAATGAACAAGGCTTTTTTACTGGCGATGATTTAAAGCATATTTGGAGTGAAGCCAAGTATGCTTCTAAACGGGCAGAATTATTGGAGTTGATGAAAAAGTTTCAACTTTGTTATGAGATTTCTAGCCAGAAAAATAGTTTTATTGCCCCACAATTACTGAGTGAAAATCAACCAGAATATGATTGGGATGATAGTAATAATTTGATTTTGCGTTACAGATATCCTGACTTCATGATTAAGGGAATTATTACTCGTTTTATTGTGGTAATGCACCAGTATATTTATTGTCGTCAGCAAAGCAACTCTCAGTTAGCGCAATGTGTTTGGAAAAGTGGGGTTGTTTTAGCTAAAAATAATGCGAAAGCTGAGGTAATTGAAAATTACGGTAAACGGGAAATAACTATTAGAGTTAGTGGGGATAAACAACGAGATTTAATGATCCTTGTTACTTATGAATTAGATAAAATCAACGCTTCCTACAGACGACTCAAGTATAAGAAGCTGATTCCTTGCAACTGTGCTGTCTGCAAAAACAATCAATCACCATACTTTTATAGCTTTGAAACTTTAATTAAACTTTTTAAGAACCAAATATTTAATATTCAATGCCTAGAAAGTTTTGAATGGTTAAATGTAATAGATTTATTAGATGATGTACTAGAAATTAGAGAATTATCTTTACTAGGGTCTAACAGGCTTTCCACTTCTATAATCAATCAAAATACTTTTGAAGTTCAAAATTATGTTGAGCAAATAAAGATTCAAGGTTCAGCTCCCTTACATGAAGCAAAAATTCTGATAGTTGGAGAACCAGGGGCTGGAAAAACAACATTGATGAAAAAGTTGATTGATCCTAAATACAAAGTGCCGACCCAAGAAAAATCTACTTTGGGTATTACTGTTTATTCCAATTGGCAATTTCCTTACACTAAAGATCCAGAAATATCTTTCAAAGCTAATATTTGGGATTTTGGCGGACAGGAAATTCAATATACATTACATCACTTTTTCCTTACTTCTCAATCACTATATATTTTAGTTGTAGATGACCGTAGACAACACACAGATTTTGATTACTGGTTCAATATTATTAGGATACTTGGAGGTAATAGTCCAGTTTTAGTTGTTCTAAATGAGAAGAACTATCAGTCAATTACAAATTTTGATTTAAAATCCTATAGCGAACGCTACTCAGAACAAAAATTAGAATGTCGTGATGTAGACTTCTCAGAGAATAATGGTCTATTTCAAAGCTTAGTGCAAAAAATTCAGGAAATGCTATCGAATCTAGAACATATAGGGGAGAAGCTTCCGGCAAAATGGGTATTTGTGCGTGCAGAGTTAGAGCAACTAAAGAGTAGAAATTATATATCTGTTGAGGAGTATTTTGATATATGTGATCAACATGAAATAAAAGAAGAAGAAGATAAGTTACTTTTGAGTAAATGCTTGCATAACCTTGGCATCGTATTGCATTTTAAAGATGATAGTAGTTTGTCTAATACAATTTTTCTAAATCCACAGTGGGTAGTAGATGGGGTATATACTGTTCTGTCAAATAGAAAGCTAAAGGAAGATGGTGGAAAATTTAGTAAAGATTGGCTATTTCAAATTTTGGCGAATAAAAAATATTCTTTTAAAGAAAGAAATATATTGTTGAATTTAATGAAAAGAGATAATTTTGATCTCTGCTATCAAATGAACTTTCCTCACAGGAATGAATATATTTTTCCTCAGCTCTTGCCTTCTGAAAAACTTAACTACGAATGGAATTGTCAAAACAATCTAAAGTTTCGTTTTGAATACACTTTCATGCCAAAGGGAATAATCTCTCAGTTGATTGTTCGATTGTCAAGTTTTATTGATAAAGACGATTCTTATAGAGATTTAGCTTGGAAAAAAGGAGTTGTCTTTATTAAAAATGATGATTTCAGGAAAGGTAAGTATAGGGTTTTAGAAAAAGATATGACGAGAGCTGAAGTCATAGAAGAAATTGAGCAAAAAGTAATTAAGATAAAAGTTTCAGGATTGCCTCAAGAAAAGAAAGAGTTACTTTCCATTATTCGCAAGGAAATACTGGATATACATAATAGATTTGAAGGTCTTGTATTCAAGGAGAAAATTCCTTGTAACTGCGAGGAATGCGTCAGTAGTAATGAGCCTTTTTTCTATGATTACAATTATGATATTTTGAGGCGCCTTCAAAAAAAAATTCATTTAATTGAATGCGGTGAAAGCTTCCAAAAGATTGAGATTTTGAGTTTAATTGATAATGTTATAGATTCAAATAACTTACTTACTAGCGATGATAAATTAGCAACTAATATAAATATTACTCCAAAAATTACCGTAAAGCTAGATCAGTCACAAGACAAATCACAAAATATCACTCAACAAACTCACTCTGGTAGTGGAGATAATGTAGGTGGTGATAAGAAAATGGGTGATAAAAATGATACTCAAAGTAGTCAAAGTTTTTGACAGAAATTGAACTCTTGATTTATTACTGAAGAATCGCTTTTTCTATTTATATAATTTAACATATTTAAGTCATTCAAATGCTTATAACAATTGATTTTTTCTGGAATCCAACAAACAATCAATTTTCCTCTGAACTTAATAATCTGTCAGATTTAGTATCTACTATCGAGGCTATAGAAGAAACTCAACCTTTAAGACAATTAGCGTCTGATTTAACTGAGCTTCTAAAAACAGACAAACATAAGTTAAATAATGCATTTTTTCCTTTTATAAGAATAGCCTCTAATGTCCTCAAAACATTTGTACCACAGCAAAATAAGGTTGAGGCTGCTGTCATAATATTGAGTCAAATAGCATATTTACAAAGCTGGCAATTCTTGCTGTCAAAAAATCTAACTTTGAATCAAATAGTAACAGAGTGGTTTGAAAATCAAACAACAATTCCATTAGGTAAAGAGGAGCAAAACAGTCAAAATAAGTCAATTGAATTTGACGATCTAGTTGCTTACAAAACAATCATGAGTTTTTTACAATCTCCTCTTTGTCCATTATTTAATGATTTTTTAGAATTTACACTATTAAAGATGGGTATTGCTAACGAAGACTGTCAAGAAATTATTAATAATGTAAACAGAATGACTTCTCAATATATGAAAAGAGAAGTTTTAAAAGCTCGACATCAACAATTAAAAGAAGTATTAATAAAACGATATAAAGGTAAATTATCTGACCTATTAGATACCTATAGAAGTATAGATTCATACCTAAAATACGTTATTGCTAGTCAACCAAAAGAAAAAGTTTATAATCAGGATTTTACTTTTCAAGACATTTACGTAAATTTAGAGGTAAAATCCGTTCAAGATGATGGAATGATTAAAAAAAATGCCGAAGCTAAAGATATTGAAGGATGGGCAATTGATACTTTAACAGATCCCACAAAACAAGATCGGGTTTTATTTATCCAAGGAGGACCCGGCAGAGGAAAAAGTTTATTTTGCCGAATGTTTGCTGATAAGATTCGACGAGAATTATATCCTTTATGGACACCTATATTAATTCCCCTACGAGATATTAGAACCCTTGAATATATTTTTGATAAAACTCTGCAATCTGCTGTTGGATATCGCTTTGCTACAAATCAAGATTGGCTAACAAATCCTAATAATCGTTTTCTCTTTCTTCTAGATGGTTTTGACGAATTAGTTATGGAGCGTGGTACAGGCAAAGCTCTGAGAGATTTATTTGACCAAGTGAGCTTATTTCAGCGAAATGCTCAAAATTCAGAACGCGGGCATCGAGTACTAATAACTGGAAGACCTTTAGCTCTATATGGTGTTGAACGTCTAATGCCGAGAAATTTTGAGCGGGTAGAAATCATTCCCATGGAGCCCAATATTCAACAAAATTGGTTCAACAATTGGGAAAACATTTATGGAAAACATGAAAGAAAAGCCTTTGGGGAATTTATAAAAAACTGCCCCGAGCCAGTTCAAATTATGGCGAAAGAGCCTCTTTTGCTCTATCTCTTAGCTGTAATGAATCGAGATCCCTCTAGCAACATAAGAAACTTTAACTTAGAGGGGAACAACGATGTAGATGTAAAAATATCTATTCATCGTAGAGTGTTGGAATGGGTATTAAATAAACAGCGTGAAGATAAATATATCAGAAATTTAGGTGCTAGATTAGCAGGTTTTGAACCAGATGATATACGTATTATTCTCGAAGAAGCAGGGTTGTGTAGAGTTCAATTAGATCGAGAGGTTATAAAATTAGATTTTTTAGCGAAAAGACTTATAAAAGTAGGTGGAAGAAATATTAAGTATACTCTCGATGAAGCTCCTGAATCTGAGGTAAATGATATTTTGAAAAATGCCTTGGTCAGTTTCTATTTTAAAGGGGGAGAGGATTCGGTAGAATTTATTCATAAAAGTTTTGGAGAATTTTTATTTGCTGAACGATTAGCAAAAAGATTAAAAGCTTGGACAAGGTCGGATGATTCTAATATTTTTTATATTGAAGATTCTCAAATGCAAATAGAGTTCTATGATCTGTTCGGTTATGGGGGTTTAAATCCTGAGATAGTAGAATACCTAATGGCTCTGTTAACTACTAACACAGAATCTCAAGATAATAATAATTCACAACAATTACAATCTAATCTTTTAGTAAATTTATTTAGGAGACTGGAAGAATTCTATAATAAATGGTCTAAAGGGGAATATATTAATTCTCGACAGCCTTTCCCCTTATTCAAATCGCAGGAGATGAGAGATTATGATAACTTTTTAGGGCAACGTGAAATAGATATTTATGCAGGTTTAAATGTAATAATACTATTACAAGAGTTACAACATTATGCTAAATCTCAAACTCAAGATTCAGAACTAAGAGACAATATCAATTTTTATCTCTGTGGAAATCCCGAGCAGCTAGATAGTAATAAACTAGATCAAAAGAAAGAAGACCCCACCACTCGATTATTTCGCCATCTTGGCTATAGTTTTTGTATTAATGAATTCTTATTTAGTGATACAGTTGGACCTTATCTTCAAGGTGCAAACCTGCAAAAAGCCAAACTAGATCGAGCGTACTTAGTTAATGCCAATCTGAGGAACGCAGATTTTCAAAAAGCTAGATTAAACAGTGCATATCTTTTAGGTTCAAATTTAAGTGGTGCAAATCTTAGTGAAGCAGATCTTAGAGGAGTAAATCTGGATCAAGCCAACTTAGAATCAGCAAACCTTGGAGAAGCTCAATTGAATATCAGTTACCTTAGAAAAGCAAACTTTGCTAATAGTCTACTTATCAAAGCTCAATTATGTGATTCCGACCTGAGAAAAGCTAATTTGAGTGGTGCAGATCTGACAGAAGCAAATCTTAGTGGTGCGGATTTAAGTGGTGCAGATTTGAGTGGTGCAAACCTAACGAATACAGTTTTTAGCGATCTAAATTTTGGTGATATTCGTTGGAGTAAACAGACCAAGTGGGGGAATGTAGAACAACTATTGAAAAATCCAACCATACCTGAGCGTTTGAGAGATGAATTGAGTAACAGCTAAAGATAAATAAATGTCTAATATAAATATAGGAATAATTGGTACAGGTAAATTTGCTAAAGAATATTACTTTCCTGCATTTGCTAGCTATGACAATATTAATCTTTATGCGATTGCCAATAGAACTTCTTATAAAGCATGGCAAACAGCCAAAAAATATGGCATAGAAAAAGTTTTAACTGGTGAATATGGTTGGAAAAAGTTAGTTAAAAATAATAATATAGATGCGATCGCTAACTCCTTATCATTAAGTCAAATTCGCGAATTGATTAAAGAGTTAAAGTCTGTTCAAAAACAATCAGAACTAAAGACTCGTTTTGATACTACTTATAAACAGGTGAAGCAATCAAAAGAACCATGGCAAGATCAGAAAAAGAAGAAGAAACTAGAATAACTGTTGTCACAGTTGGAGAAGTTGATTAAAAGTTGAAGAAGCTGGCAGAGAATTGAGGGATCGGGGAATGTGAAAAAATTTTGATTACTGAATTAGTATTCTAGTAGACCTATTATTGTGGAGAATAGAGCTGTGGCTCAGAGAAATATCCATCAAAAGCACTCGGGAAGTGGTGATAACGTAGCCGGAGACAAAACCAATATTCATCAACAAGGTAATTTTGGAGTTGGCGTTAACCAAGGAGAAATCAGTGGGAATGCCAAAATAGGGGGAGTGATTAACGAAGCTCAACAGCAAAACTTATCTGAAGCTATTTCAGAAGTCCAAAATATCCTGGCTCAACTTAGCCAAACTTATCCCAAGAACATGCCTTTACAAGCTGTAGAGACTATCAGAGAAATAGAAAACCGTCCATCTCTTAAACAAAAGCTGATTAGTGCTGGTCAACAAGCTGGAATAAAAGCTTTAGAAAAGGCACTTGATAACCCAGCAGGAGCAATAATTACTGGAGCGATTGAAGGTTGGATTAATGCATGAGCAAAAGCACTCGGGAAGTGGACATAACGTAGCAGGAGACAAAACCAAAAAATCGTTGTCTAGATGAGTTTGAAAGCGAATAGCTATGGCTCTTGCTTCTTATTGAGATATTTCTCTCATTCTCACTCTTCGAGACAATGCCGAAAATAGTTCGACTTCAACCAGTTGACTCAAGGCTGGCTCGGTTTCCGTCCTCAGTAATTCTTCAACTGTATCGCTGAGAGCTTCTGCCCAATAGAAAGGAGCAATGACGCTGGTATCGAGATAGATCAATACCGCTCCTCTTGACGTGTCTTAATTACTGTTTGACTCAAAGGCTCACCAGTAACAGATAGAGATTCGCGAAATTGTTTCATATCAGCTAATAAATCCTCTTTAGTTGATGGCGGGACTAAACGAGCTACTGGTTTGTCTTGCTCAACTAGAATTACTTCTTCTCCTGCTGCTACCTGCTCTAAAAGAGCTTTAAGATTACGAGCAGCTTCTTCAACGCTGACTTTTGACATTCGCCCTTCTTCTAAACTCCATATTTACGCAGCTTTATCTTCATCAGGAAATTGAGCACCAAATCTAACTCTAACCTGACCATCTTCAAGATCATCTCGGTTAAATACAGCTACTTCTACACCTTCGCGAAATAATTCTACTTGTTTGTCGAGAACCCAGCGATATACGGGTTCAGGCTCGCCTTCAGCAGCAAAGGTGTTATAGATAGTTTTAGTATTCATCTCAACATATAGACCTGGTTCGTTTACCAGTGTCTGGTTGATGTAAGGATATTTACCATCTAGTTCGTATAGGATTCTGGGTAAGTCGTCCATAGTAAAAAGAAGTTGGTTGAAGAAAATAATATCGTATATCTAAAATCTTAGACAAAATCAACCAAGTAACTTAACTCTAGTGCCGCTGTGCGGAAGTCAAAAGTCAAAGGTCAAAAGTCAAACTCGCGCTTTCCTTAGCTGCTTACGAAGCAGCAGGGTCACTCGTCAAAAGTGAATTAATTTCCCCGAACAAGAAGGTTAGAAATTAATCATAGTTTGAATGGGTATTGTCTTTATGCCCACCTCCACTAGTTCACCTTCCCCCATTCTACAACGGACGTAACTCAGATAAGCGATGCCAGAGAACTTGACCACCCTGCATTCCTTTGCGTTCATCCCAACTTATTTCAGCACCATCTTTACTAAAACCAACGATTGTTCCGTGCCAATTATAGGACTTTTTCTCTGGGTCATTATTGGCAACGCGAGAACCTATTTCTAGGATGGATGTTATTGGTTCACTAACTTTTTCTGTGGTGGTGGAAATTAATGTTTGAGTTTGTTGGTCACTGTGTCCGTTGTGGCTGTAATCCTTGGTATTAGGAACTTCTACAGTCTGGACACTAGCTGATTCACTATTCTGAACTAAATTACCGTTGGTCTTACTGTCCATCGTGTCTAATCCAGATGTCGTAGTGGTTTCAGCAACGGTGGACATTTGAGGGAAATAATAGACCTTATATCTAACTGCGTTGCCTTTTTCCAGGGGTTTTACTCTCGATTCGCATTCGAGTAAACCTGATTTATGCAGTCTGGCTAGGGCTTTGCGGATAGCATCACGACTTTTACCAAATTCTTCTGCTAATTCACTGGGTTCAAAGATGACCCCTGGACGCCCTTTTGACTACTCACCCGCATAAATGACGGGTGATTCTAATAAGGAAGTTTCGTGACGGGTTGAAACGCCGTCACTACACATTTTATTCTTATTAGCTGACCAGAGCTTTAATCTCTGGGGCGCAGTCAATAACGCCCTACTCACTCGCTTAAGGTTTATGCATTCAAGGCTACTTAAGTTTGTGGCTACTTTACGGATGATGTTAGCTGCTCCGTTACAGTCTGCATTGATATACCAGTTATTTGCGGTTCGATACAAACCTCGCTGAGTTCTTCTTCCTGATGGTTTCCAATCCTTGGGTTTTTCACCATATTTGGGTAGATAGTCACCATCTAAGAAACTAGCTTTACTGGTGTAGCTTTCTTCAGTTTCTAGAAACTGAATTCCATATTGCTCGCATAGCTGGGCAATTCTGTCCTTGAGTCGTGCTGTGGGGATAGGTACGAACTCAGAATTATTTTTCTTGCCAATATTGATACTATCTTTGTGGCGTTTATTCCAACCAAATACTATAGTGCCGATATCGTTTTCTAGGCAATGATTAATTACTATTCTTGCTGCTTTATTGATGCCATCACGCATTTGTCTGTTGCGTTTTTCAGTTATAGCAGCTAGCTTGTTATTCCAAAATCCTTGTGTTTTATTTTCTTTAATAGTTGATAGTTGCTTGTTATACCAGCGATTCATTGATTTGATGTGTTTGCCATCAATGATAAAACTAGTTT
>JASJDR010000345.1 GCA_030065615.1 Xenococcus sp. MO_188.B8
AACGACAGCAGCGCCCCCAGCGTCTTCAATGCGCTTAATATTATCGATATCTTCTGTCAAAGGAGTAGCCGCACCGACAACTAAGGGCGATCGCAGTTTTACTCCCAGATAAGTAGTAGTTAAGTCCATTATTACTGTTTTTACGATTGTCTATTCTGTTTCATTAGTTTTGATTATGCGATCGCTTTGGATGGCCAAACCACGACCAACCATGATCTGTAGGCATCTGCTACTGCAAGGTTTGCGAACCTCCTCCATTTTTCCCTCAGTCCTTCAAGAAGATGACAAAAGTTCATTATCCATATCCAAAACTGGAGTTTTAAACTAGAATGCAGTTTAATTACTACACCTCTAGAATTTTGAGCAACCAAGGTTCTATCATCCATTGCCAAAATCGGTTGAGACTGAAATGAGAAATAGCGTTTTTCTTGTATTGACAGTCGCCGAGAATTTCACCTGCTGCCAATAATCCACTCTCAATCGCAGGAGCAATTCCTTCTCCTAAATCAACTGAGGCAAGCCCCGCTGAATCTCCGATTAAAAAGCAATTATCTTGTTTAATCTTCCCTTGATTTCCATAAAGATAGTACGAATAGCCTGAAACTTTTAAGTCTTGTGCTGTTTGCTCATCGAGTAAGCCACGTTCACTCAAATCTTTGAGAAACCATTGAAAATGTTGGTGAATGTTAATTCCAGATTTCTTGAAGTAAGAACTGAATCCTCCTAGTCCAATATTCACATAGCCGTCTCTTTTAGGGACATACCAGGAATAACCCCTTAATCCAGAGTAAAATAAAAAGAAATAAGCGGTATTGTCTGGCTGAGGATATTCAAATTCCTTTTCTAAAGTTGCAATCTGTTTTTTCTGGACACGCTGGTGAGGAAAGAAAGTTCTCCTGACTGGACAACCAGTCCCACCTGCTCCCACCAAGTATTTGCATTCATATTTTCCGTCAATAATATAACGTTCTCTCCGTTTTTCGATGTGTTTGACATGATGAGTGATAACTGGAGCGTGGGAACGTTGTAGTAACCATCGATCAAATTCAATCCTGCGAATGGAATAGTCTGTCCAGCGGGTGGGGCACCTTCCAAAAGAGAATGGAAAGGGGGCAACATACATTTTTGTTTTTAGTTGCAGAATTGAGTGAGGGTAATCTTCAGGAGTAAATTCTAGCTTTTCCATTACCCGGGAAGTGATCCAGCCAGCACATAACTTTAAACGGGGAAATGATTGTTTGTCGAGGATCACTAATTCTTTTCCTTGTTGATTTAACTTCCAGGCACAACTACTTCCTGCTGGGCCTCCTCCCACGATAATAGTTTCATAGTATTCTGTCATTGTCTTGCCTCCAAATTAGGAATTAGGAACTAGTAAATATTGTCCATTACCTAATACTTGACCATTGCCAGCTTCGAAAAAAGCAATACAGCATAGTAAATAAAGCCTCCACATACGGCGAAACCGCTCATAATCCATCCCGTAATTTAAAGTTTTGATTCTGTCCTGATTGGCATCAAAATCCTTTAACCAACTACTCAGAGTTTTACGGTAATTTGAGCCATTTATATACCATTGATTGATAGTTTTCAGATGCCGATTTCGCAAGGGAATTTGATCGTAATTCCAAACTCTTGCCCGAGGGAAAATGTACTTCTCAAGGAATGGAAACCATATATTATGAGGTAACCGAATTGAAATAATGTGAATAAATGCTTGACCATTATCTTGCAGAAAACTAGCTATTTTTTCTAAGGCATTGGTTAAATTACCGATATGTTCCAGCATACCGATCGCAATCACTTTATCGAATTTGGTCTCAAAAACAGCCTCGTTAAAGTCTTGTTCCAGGAGTGTAAATCGATCTGAACTAAGAGCGCTTTGAGGATCTTGCATTTTTTTTCGCATATATTCACATTGTATGTGGCTCAAATTTAGACCCGTAACTTTAACATTAGGAAACTTGCTCAGAATATAATTGCAAGAAGCTCCAAAACCGCAACCCAAATCGAGAATGTTGTCTCCGTCTTTGATATCTAGTTTCTCGATCACATCGTCGAGCATATCTTTTTGAGCTTCTAAAATATTCGAAGCTCCTTTTTCCCATAAAGCCATCGTGTATTTAGGATAAATCAGCTCACTCTCCCTTAACATGAGATCGAAGAGTTCTTCTGGCAGATCGTATTGAACCTTCATTAACTCACGAGAACTTTCTGCTAGTTCTTGGCTTTCTTGGAGTACCCACTCGTAAGGAACGAGCAGAGAAGGAAAATATTTATAGAATATTGGCAGAACCGCATTAACAGTCCCTTTAACTAGAGAGTCAGGAATTTCTAGTCCATTAATGTAGCTTTCTGCTAATGCCATCTGGCTCGCATTGGCGATCGCAGTTACTCCACGAGTAAGTTGGTAGGCAAATCCACTTTTACTATTCAGTGCACCTATTACAGGAATATACTTTTGAAGGTTATTGTTGGTAACAGTAGAAGTCATAATTTTTACCTCAATTCAAATTAAGCTCAGTAAATTGTCACTAATGATTTAGTTGTCCTCTGTTGTTAACTGCCCAGCAACTGCGACTTCCTTGGTTGAACCTTGATTAATCTCATCAATGTTCAAAGGTGATTCTAGTTCTTCACTATCCCAAAACCACCATCGTTTCGTGTAGAGAATTTGTCGTATTGGTGTCTTAATAACGATTAAGAATAATCCTATAGACAACAGACACCATACTGCGGGCCACTCATTAATATTATTTGTCAAAATTCGAGCCAACAAAGGACCTACTATGATATGGTAAAGCGTAAATTTCCAGGAACCGTAGATAACAGGAGCTACAAAAACTGGAATATAATATCCTAGAGTTGCCCAACTTATACCATTTAAAGGGGCTTGCCAGGCTATATGCCAATTTCCAGACACCGAACAAAGTTGGGTTCCACAAAACGGTTCGTGTCCAATGTTGCATATACCAGCGAATTCGAGGGGATAAATTTTGACTAAGACTAGAATTGTGCCTATGAAACAAAAAGTATACACGAAAGGAGCAATTCTATTGCGAACCTTCGCCGGGATAAAATGCATTGAAAACGCATTGAGAAAAAACGGCTGAAAGGAAATATGCAAAACTCCCAACAGCGTAAGTAACTGGTTCAATGGTGACCCGCACTGATCGATAACTGTATAGGTAAACGCCTGCAACATTTCCATAAGTGAAAAATAGGCCAGGGGTATCCATAGTGCCTTATCCTCTCCTTTAATTGCAACGTAAGTCGTGCTCGTAAAACCGATGGCAGCTAATGTAGCCGATGCTTGTCCACTCCAACACATGTCAGTTCATTTAGTATTTTGTTTGTAATAATTAAAAATTTTTCGGGAATTAATCTCAAAATATCGTTTTGAAGGAATTGATTGATTTTTACTGTTGCTCCTGAGAAGAGTTTTCTGGGCAATTGCGACAAGAATGACCAAACCAAGCTCTTTCTTCTTGGGCTGGGGTATACTTTGATTCTAGTAATTTGGTGACATCCTCCATAGTTCCATCAGCTGCCACCCAACCATTATCAACATCTGGAAAGTCTAGTTGGCAATTTTCACATTTTTTCTCCGAATAAAAACGAATTGGACACCAAAATGACTCGACATTGCGTAACATTTCTGTTCCTAATGACCATACGCCAGTCATCCAATCACAATACAAACACCAAATTAAATCGTAGCCGATTAATCCCTCAAATTTATGCCGTGAAACGTTTACCCACTCTTTGGAGTCATACTTAGGTAATCTTATCAAGATAGTTAGAGGAGGATAGACAATTAATTCAGTAAAACGAACTACCCAAAACAGAGGAACAGCCAAGGCAGTAATCCAAACTGCTAAATGATTTTGCCAAGTACCGACAATACTACTCAGCTTACGATGGATTTTAGACTGATGCCTTTGTTCGAGATGAGTCAATTCATGAAAAATAACCCATAACCACAAAGCAGTTAATTCTGCTAATAATGCAATTCCCAATCCTTGCCATCCCGATGCCAGCAAGCCAATAGTGACGGGTATTAACATAAAATAAGCCAATGCTAAGTCTATGCCCGGCGCATAACAAAGCCAATCAGAAATTTCTCTACCTATTTTTCCCAGACGCGGAAGTAAATGAAGACAACCTGCTCCTACAGTCAATAATCCGACTAGATAAACATAAAGAAATATGAGTTGATTCATCGAAATATTCTCCTTTGATTTGGTGGCGAGAAATTGTGGACGTAATGTATCTATGGCGTTTATCGTACTTGTGAGGTACACCTTTTGTGTTTCGTCAAAGGGAAAATACTGTACCTCATGACGATTCACATATTAATTCCTGATTTTGAGAAACTTGTGAAGATAGAATGCTCTTGGTCAACTAAAATCATTTAATTTACCCTAATGTGAACTAACTTTATAGTTAAATGTCATGATTATTCCTTTGGCGTAAAATTAATTATGGGTAGTCAGGTTTGCTGGCTAAATACTCATACATCTGCCAACGAGTATCAACATCATCTTGGGCTTCTTGGAGTAGTCTTTTGGCAGCGTCGGGTTTGCTCTTGGTGAGCATTTTAAAGCGATTTTCGGCGTACATGGACTGGCTAACTGGCTTCTTGGGCGATCGCATATCTAACTGAAGAGGATTTTTTCCTGCTTGTTTCAAATGGGGATTGTAACGATATAGTAGCCAGCGTCCACTATCAACTAGCTCTTTCTGGTGACCCATGGCAGTGGTCATATTGATGCCGTGGGCAATACAGTGACTGTAGGCGATGATTAAGGAAGGCCCTTCATAAGCTTCTGCTTCGATAAAGGCTCTTAAGGTATGTTCATCTCGCGCACCCATAGCAACACTCGCAACATAAACATTGCCATAGGTCATAGCAATCAAACCTAAATCTTTTTTGGGTGCTGCTTTTCCTCCCGCAGCAAACTTAGCGACAGCAGCTCTGGGAGTTGCTTTCGAGGATTGTCCCCCAGTGTTGGAATAGACTTCCGTATCCATCACTAAAATATTGACGTTGCGTCCACTAGCAATGACGTGATCTAGTCCACCAAAGCCAATATCATAAGCCCAGCCATCACCGCCAATAATCCAGACGCTTTTTTTCACTAGATAGTCGGCAAGACTCAATAGTTGTTTGATGTTAGTAGTAGTTAGAGGATCGTCGTTAGTGGTTAGTAGTGTTTGGAGTTTATCTTTTAATTGGGTAATGCGATCGCGTTGTTCGTAAATATCTGCTTCGTCTGTTTGTTCGGCAGTTAAGATGTCCCTAACTAATTCTTCTCCTATTTGACTGGCTAAAGATTCCAGTAATTCAGCCGCAAACTGGGCGTGTTTGTCGATCGCAAGGCGAAAACCTAAGCCAAATTCGGCATTATCTTCAAATAAACTATTAGACCAGGCGGGACCTCTAGCTTCTGCGTTTTGCGCCCAGGGAGTGGTCGGTAAGTTACCGCCATAGATCGAGGAACAACCAGTGGCGTTGGCTACCACAGCGCGATCGCCAAATAACTGGGTCATTAATTTTATGTAGGGGGTTTCTCCACAACCAGCGCAAGCACCTGAGAATTCAAACAGGGGTTCTTG
>JASJDR010000346.1 GCA_030065615.1 Xenococcus sp. MO_188.B8
GTGATATTTATGACCGTAGCCATGCCGCTATGAGCTAAATTCAAGATTGTAGTCGATTCACTAATCGAGCTAAAAATTCTCTTTGTCCTTTGAAGATTTTTTTCTGAGCAATATCGAGGGAAAACCATGCTCCTCTGTCCACTTCAGGATATTCTTGAATCTGTCCTGAGTTTCTGGGCCACTCCATTTTGGCGGAAATAGAAGGTTCGTGTCACCAAGTGCAGCATGTCGCTGAAACCCCCTGTCTACATACTTTATAGCTTGCGAACTACTCCTTTCTTCCGCACCCAATTTTTCGACTGATTAATAACTTTTCCCAATATATCTTTTTAGAGGTATTTGACAGGTGGTTTCAAATCTGCATTTATGATGAACTTTGACTAATATCAGTACCAATTCTCTTATGCTGAGTTCCAGCAATACACAGGAGATACATGGCCAAACCAAATTGGGAAACAGAAGAACTAATTGAGAATTGGACGCTACTACCTCAAGAGTTAGAACTAGTCAGAAAGAAAGTTGGTGGTAATCAAATTGGTTTTGCTCTCCTCCTGAAGCATTTTCAACTTTTTGCCTGTTTTCCAGAAGACAAATCATCTATTCCCAAGCAAGTCATTTCTTACATCGCCAGCCAAATTAATCTAACCGAAAGCTCTTACTCTGATTACGATTGGCAAGGACGTTCGGCAAAAGTTTACCGAGTTGAAATCCGACGCTTATTCAATTTCCGAGTTGCCACAGTCAAAGATTCAGCGCAAATGAGTGAATGGCTTATCGAAGAAATATTGCCGAACGAACAAAAGATTGAATCACTACATGAATTTGTCCATCAAAGGTTTAGAGAATTACAAATTGAACCTCTAACACCTGGAAGAGTTGAGCGTTTAATTCGTAGTGCCATAGCTCAACATGAAGCCGATTTTTGCCAACAAACCCTAGATAAACTTACCCCAGAAAATATCGAACAGATTGATATTCTCCTCTCCACAGAAGAAACAGAAGAGCTAGAAAATGCTGAACTCCAGAAGCAGTTAGGCAGAAAAATTAAAACATCAGATTTTGCTTTCCTCAAAACTGACCCAGGACCAGTGGGGCTAGGAAGTTTTCTGATGGAAATAGAAAAGCTCAAACGGATTCGTGCGGTCGGTCTGCCGACTAATTTATTTGAGGGAATGTCGTCCAAGCTGGTAAAAACCTCTCGTAAAAGAGCAGCAACAGAAACCCCTTATCTTTTGCGTCAACATAAAGATGCTATTCGCTACAGTCTGATGGCAGCCTTTTGTATCCAACGCAGCCAAGAGATTACGGATAATCTGATTGAGATACTAACTCAAATCATTAAACGTATTGATAACAGAGCCGAAAAACGAATCAACCAGCAATTAATTGAAGAGTTCAAAAAGGTTTCAGGCAAAACAGGCTTACTGTATCGCATCGCTGAAGTTTCCATTGCCGAACCCTCTGGAGTTATCGAACAAGTAATCTTCCCTGTGGTGTCTCTAAAAACCCTCAAAGATTTGGTTGCCGAATACAAAGGAACGGGTCTGGCTTATAAGCGTAGAGTTCATAATGTCATGCGAGCATCATTTGCTGGTCATTACCGTCGCATGATTCCCCAACTGTTAGAAGTGCTAGAATTTCGCTCTAATAACGACCTTCATCGTCCTGTGATTGAAGCTTTGGAGCTTTTGAAGAAATATGCCTCTAGTAAAGCCAGATATTATAACTCCTCTGAAGAGATACCCATTGATGGAGTATTAAAAGCTGGAGCCAAAGAAATCCTCATGGAAACCGATAGCGAGGGAAATGAACGCATCAACCGTATTAATTACGAAATCTGTGTTCTCACAGCTCTGCGAGAAAGACTTTGCTGTAAGGAAATTTGGGTAGTAGGAGCTAATCGCTATCGCAATCCCGATGATGATTTACCCACTGATTTTGAAAGTAAACGTCAGATTTATTATCAGGCTTTAACCCTCCCTGAAGATGTAGAAACCTTTATTGAAAGCTTACAGCAGCAGATGGCAGAGGGGTTAGAGAAACTAGATAAGGGGATGCCCAAAAATCAGGGTGTGGCTATTCTGACTAAGGGGAATAAAGGTTTAATTAGACTCAGCCCTTTTGATGCTGCAACCGATCCTCTTAATCTCAGGCAACTCAAGGGAGAAATTAACCGTATTTGGCACAAAACCAGTCTGTTGGACATTCTCAAAGAGACTGACTTGAGAGTAAATTTTACCCGTAACTTTAAGAGTATGGGTACTAGGGAAATATTAGACAGAGAAACATTACAGAAGCGATTATTATTTTGTTTATTTGGCATGGGGACGAATACAGGGCTAAAACGAATCAATACGGGTATAGATGGGGAGAATTATCAAGATTTGATTTATGTGCGCCGTAGATATATTCACAAAGACCAGTTACGTAGTGCCATAGCTGAAGTGGTCAATGCCACCTTTGAGATTCGCTTGCCTCATATCTGGGGTGAAGGAACTACTACCTGTGCCAGTGACAGTAAACATTTTGGCGCATGGGAACAGAATCTAATGACTCAATATCACCTGCGTTATGGCGGAAGGGGTGTGATGATTTATTGGCACGTGGAAAAGAATTCTACCTGTATCTATTCTCAACTCAAGACTTGTTCTTCGAGTGAAGTGTCAGCCATGATTAACGGGGTATTGAGGCACTGTACTAACATGGAGGTTCAGAAGAATTATGTGGATAGTCACGGTCAAAGTGAAGTGGCTTTTGCCTTTACTCACCTGTTGGGTTTTCAGTTAATGCCCAGACTAAAAAGAATTAAGGTTCAAAAGCTCTATCGCCCTCATGTTGGTCAAGCAAATGCTTATCCTAATCTAGAACCTGTGATGACTCGTCCGATAAACTGGGATTTGATTCGTCAGCAATACGACCAGATGGTCAAGTATGCCACGGCATTAAGATTGGGTACAGCAGAAACCGAAGCTATCTTGAAACGATTTAGTAAAAATCCTTTTAAACATCCTACTTATCTAGCTTTGATGGAACTAGGGAGGGTAATTAAGACCATTTTCTTGTGTCAGTATCTCGACTCGGAAGCTGTACGCAGAGAGATTAATGAGGGTTTGAATGTGGTGGAAAGATGGAATGGGGTTAATGATTTTATCTTCTACGGTAAGGGTGGTGAGTTGGCCTCCAATCGCCTGGAGAGTCAGGAGTTATCGGTGTTGTCTTTGCACCTGTTACAGATTTGTCTGGTCTATGTAAACACCTTGATGATTCAAAGTGTGCTGGCGCAGAAGCATTGGTCGAAGAGGCTAACGGCAAGGGATTTACAGGCGATAACGCCTTGGATTTTTGGTCATATCAATCCTTATGGATTGTTTAAGTTGGATATGAAGGAGAGGATATCAAGGTTAGCGCAATCATTGGTAGCTTAAAATAATCTTAATTAAGGTATGACTTAATCCATCCAGAAACTTTCAAACCTTTGGGGTGACATCTGAGTATAGCGAACTGTATGGTGAATGTTTTTATGCCCTAAATAATCCTGAATCGCTCTCGTATCATGACCTTGTGCAGCTAAATAATAACCGCACGCATGACGCAGTTGATGGGGATGAACCTGAAAGGTCATCCCTGCTAATTCTCCTGCTCTAGCTATGATGTGGCGGATTGAGCGAGTTGAGAGAGGGGCTTTTCGTTCGGAGACAAAAACATATTGGGTATCGGGATAATCTCTCTGGAGAGAGCGCAAGGCCCTTATTTCGGGAGAACGTAGGGGATGAATACTGTCATGACCATGTTTGACGCGATGTACTTCAATATAGCCTTCTACTAAATCAATCTGTGTCCATTTCAGGGCTACTAATTCAGCAGTTCTTAAGCCGTGACGAAACATCAGTAAAATAATTGCTCCATCTCTTACACCATGACGACCTACTTTTTTAGCAGCGCGGATCATGGCATTAATTTCTGGCGAGCGTAGGTATTCTCTTTCCCTCATCGAGGGTTTTTTCGGCGGGGGAGAAAATAACTTTGCCTTTAAGGGAAGTTGGTCTTTAAGAATTAGCATGGGTCAAGTCCTCATGCTGGTGTTTATATTCTCAGGATACATTGCCTAAAATGATGCGAACTAGGCAAAGTTATGATTTGTATTTCTTATCAATTAAGCTCATAAATAGTGTAAAAAACCTGGTTTTAACGACGGGCTGCACCTGGTGACACGAACCTTCTATTTCCGCCATTTTAAAGGTATTACTTTTTAATTGAGAAAGATCGAAGTTACCTTCAATCGACCAGGCATGAATGATCTTTTTACTGGGCTGTCTTAATTCCCCAAGCTCCATAAATTCTCCTTCAACGACAAATCCAGTTTCTTCCAGAAACTCTCTTTTCGCTGCATCAAGAGGCTGTTCACTGTCATCAAAAATCCCTTTCGGAATTGACCAAGCCCCTAAATCTTTTCCCGACCAAAATGGTCCGCCTGGATGAACCAATAAAACTTGTAAATCATTATTTTTATATCGATAAACAAGTATACCTGCGCTGTGAACAGTCATCTCAATTTCGCTTTTAAATAATAAAGATTTTCTTTGAAATCGCCCGCTCTCTAGAGTTGGTTAATCCTTAATACTCATCAATTGTGGTCCTCTAAAAATCCAACATCGAGATCGCATTTTCTTTTTGCAGTTCCGTAACCCCTAAATAGCGCTCCAAAGCGGCTAAGGTGCGATGTCCTGAAATCGCTTGAATATGCCGTAGGGGAACCCCGGCATCACTCATTTTAGTCAATGCTGTCCGCCTAAAACTATGGGTACTAACCCCTTCAATTTCCAATTTTTTGCAGGTTTCCCGTAATATCCTGTCAGCACTGGCTTTATGAATGCTGCCTCTACCATGACGACCAGGAAACAGATGGGGACTGTTCTCATAGAGAGCCTTTTTTTGATACAGCTCCAGATATTCTTTCAACTGGGGATGCATCTGAATTTCACGAGTAGACTGCTTGCCCTTGGTGTTATAACTGCGAATCACCAGAACATCCCTGACCCCTTTAACGCCGATCACATCCCCTCGCAAAAGAGTACAAGCTTCGTTAATCCGAGCTGCCGCGTACAAACATACGCCAAACAACGCGCGATCGCGCGCTTGGGTAAACCCCTCGTTAAATAGTAGACTGATCTGTGCCGGGGTGAGGATCGCCGCTCGCCCAAATTTGTTTACTTTCATGGAACAGATTATACGTTATCAAACAGACATTTAATCACCTAACTAGCTCAAAAGCCCATGAATTCGTTACGGCATGATGAGCGATTAAGCAAAACTTATGGAATTACGGCAGAAAAACTAAGTATAAATACTTGATACATAAGTGGGGCTAATAGATTGCTATTTGACTGTTCTAAACCGAAGAATTTTAGATTGGAGATTGAAGATCGATTGGTAGAGTAGAAGCTTCTGTCTAGGGGGTTGATTCTGTCCCATGCGATCGCCAAATAATTCATGCAACTTTTATGCAATTTGTTGAAGTGGAAAAAGCCAATTTTCTTTTAGATAACATAGATTGACCAAAAACTTCTTTTGACCAAACATTAACATCGG
>JASJDR010000347.1 GCA_030065615.1 Xenococcus sp. MO_188.B8
CTGCAAGCGGGTTCTTTGTGGCTGATACCTTGGAAGATCCCTTGGGTCTAGAAATTTTATTTGATATTTCTGCTCCTGGGGTAGTCGAAGTCTCTGAAGGGCAATTGGAAATCAGTGATGCTGATCTATTGTTAGCACCAGAACTTGCAACAGCTCTAGCTTTACCAGATCTAACTGGAGCGGATGTCGGCGATACTCGTATTGATGCCACCGTTACTCCTGTTGATAGTGGTTTAAATCCATTAGATACGCCTTTTATTCGTTTCCAGAACTCTGATGTCCCAGGAACTTATGTTTATGCCACTGGAGAAGAAGCGGCTAATATTCGTGCTAATCTACCTGGTTTTGTAGAAGAGGGTCTGGCATTTAATGCCGCGATCAAACCCAATGATGAGCTAATTGCCTTATCTCGTTTAGAAAGTAATGAAATACCAGGAACATTCTTGTATGTAGGAGAAGAGGAACTCAACAACATTAATGCAGATCCGAACTTCTCCAATGCATTTACTAATCAAGGTATTGCTTTCTACGTCTATGGGGTAGGTGCGAATCAAGAAACGCCTTTCACGCGCTTTCAAAATTCTGATGTACCGGGAACTTATCTCTATGCCACAGGAGAAGAAGTCGTGAATATTCGTGACAACTTTAAAAGCTTTATTGAAGAGGGAATAGCTTTTGAAGCTGCGATTTAATATTTAGCTTCTCAAGTGATAGTCAGAAGTCAGAATAAGGACTGAGGTAGAGCTCAACTAAGGGAGCAGGAGGCACTGGTTCCGTACTTGGGAAAAATCTATGAAGTGCTCTCATAGAAGAGGAGTCACCGTTACACCGCCGTAAAAGCGGTGCACCAAACTATGCGGTGCTTGTACCCATCGCATTTGGGTATAAACGACCCCGATGCCCTAAAGGATACACCTTCGGATAAGTTTTACTCAGCAAGGGAACGCTCTGCTAGAGGTGCCCTCGCCTAAGGAAGCGGTCGGAACCTGCTCGGGTTTCCCGAGCTAGCGGTCAGAGATCGGAGCCTGAAAATGGCTGTGATCCTTTTATGACAAGTCTCTTGAGCTATATATCCCATCAGACGGAACTAGTGTCCTAATCCTCAATTTCTCAATCTCCATCTTTGATCGCATTCATTAATCTTTGCTGCTAAATAGCAAAGTTTTCAAGATGTAGTTTAGTAGATTACCCATGCAACTGCTTTGCTATTGAAATCCCTTCTGTGCAAGCATTTTGGAAGTTGTAACAATCATTTACAAATATTCTCTAAAGAGGGAATCTGTAATTTAATTAACTTGCCTAATTGATTTTTAACTCCTATCTTCAGTTGAGATAACTTTAAGCGCAGTTGTCGTTGCCCAATTTTATAGACCAAGAAACAAATGAGGTGCTTGAGGAGCAGTATGCGATGGGTTCTGTTGAGGTGACAGTTATTAATCCTGATCTTGCTCAACAAAAATTAAGGAAATTCCTATAACACACTATAATTTTAGAGGCAATACAAATTAACAAATTGTAATAATAATTCGGTTTTCTCTTTATAGAATGAAGAGAGAAAAGTCCGTAATGTAATCTGCTTAATAATTGATATTGCGGACAAGAGCAAGAAAAATACTCCAAGGAAAGATTAATAAAATCAAAAAATGGAGAATTGCTATGACTTTAACGAATATTTTACACAGTAAGACAAACAAAAGTTCACTCCAGGATTTTACTGTTCCTGAGGGCAAGAGTATCAAAAATATCTTCTCGAACCTTTCTGTCCCTAGGAACCCTGGTTTAGGACCGAACAATTGGAGTAGCCCTCATCAGGATAGCTATTGCACAGAATCTGTCGGCTTATGTGGCCCGACTTCGGAGAAGCTACAGCTTATCCTTCAGCAAAATCCCTATGGTTTCACGCCGGTCATGGTTAGTAACCAAAATAACCAAATGATTGGCATCGCCTTGAATGAACATTTAATGTTCCATCTCATTGTCTTCGACTCTGATTGTAATATCCTGTCGACAACTCGCGTAAATGATTTCAGGCCGCATTCGTTCGGGGGAGGCTACTTCTACCAAGACCATAATGACAACACAATCTCTAATTATTTCGACAACCGTCTGGCCTCGTTCCCAACCTCCAACGTGGAAAACAGGAGAACGCCCTACAAGCTGACACCGAACTGGATCAGTGATGATATCGTTAAGCTGGTGACTCACTCTTCTTCTGTTACTTCTAGTAACAGACTTTACTCCGTCATGCCGGTTTGGGATAAGAGTAATCTGAACCTTTACTGGTGTCTGCTAGCTGGGAATTACACCATCGATGACGAACCCCCAGTTCTTAAAGAGCCTGCCTACATGGCCGTGGTGGAGATCGTCCCCGATGCCAATGCTAAGGAAGGTGCCAGGACGAAACTAATGGATTCTTATGAGCTGACCAATCAGTGGAACAACAATACCTTCGCTGTAGATAAAGATGGGGCGTATTTTGTGACCAACGGGGTAAACGATTCTGGTGCCAGCACTGGGGGATATTGCTGGGCTCTTAGCTACTCAGCAGGGAAGATCTCCCTCCGCTGGCAAAGCTCTTATGAGAATAGCGGCTTGCTCAAGCCGGGACAGAAGAACATCGGTTCTGGCACAACCCCAACTCTCCTCACAGCAGCAGATGGAACGGAATGTGTCGCGATCACTGACAATGCCTACCCTCAGATGAATGTAGTAGTCTACAATCGCTCTAACGGGACTATCTTGAAGCAGACCCCTGTCTTCCCTGCTATGCGGGGCTGCGACGAGGCATCTCTAATTGGGATCTCCAACCGCCTAGTAGTCGAAAACAACTTTGGCCACACAGTTACCAATAAAAAATCTCAGCTAGTGACCAATGAGCCTGGTCTCGCTATGCTCACGATCACCGATAAAAATTCAGATAGCAGGGAGCTTGCCGTCGCTACCTCCTCAGAGATCATCTGGGAGGACAAACGGAATGCCTTCTTCGCCATGTCGATGCTGGCCAGAGAGAGTGGCATCATTTTTGCTCACACTGCGGATTGGAGTGATGATATCTCAGCTACCCAGGGCGCTATGTACTACATAAGCGCTATCGATTCTTGGGATGGCCGGGTCATTTGGCGAATCCCACTGGGTCGGGGCTACGAGTTCTGTCACGACTATGGTGGTATTTACTTCAACCGCAGCAATGGTATCTTCATGGGTACACGAAACTATCTGGTATCCATCCGGAATGCTGAAACTCAATAAATTCGTTACCCTTGTAAGGACACGATCACGCAGTGCCTCGCGAGCGAGATCGCGAACCAATCCCCCAACATCCATAACGATTGATAATCGCTACTGGGGGAACTTCACCAATCTCTAACAATCAGGTAATATTTAATAATCGTTTGATGAAGGATTTAATTAACTGGTCTTAGTTGGTTAGCATCGAAGTAACTATCATTGTTTATGTGCCAAAACTTGTATCCCATCAAAATTTGAGAGCTAGATAGTTATTATGGTATGTATTCAATTTGTAGGGGTGAAAGGCCTTTCGTCCCTACAAATTATGATTCTCCGCCGATAAATCAACTCTATAAAAATCGCATGGAAATTAATTGGAATGACTATACTAGACAGTTACTCTATCAAAAGACATGATTACGCTTATGATTGCCAGAGGTCAATTCAAAAATTACAAACTTATTTTCGAGCCAAGTGTTAATTTATCCCGAAGTATAATACTATTATTTTCCACCATACTTTTGTGGCAAACTTGGATAGTTTTATACTTACTTGGAGGAATTGTTCATGCTTTTATCGGCTCATTATTTTTAATTTTATCACCTTACTACTTAAAATTAAGTATTTCAGTAATGGTAGGATTGCCTTCATTAACTTTGGCAATGGGAACAATAACAACAATTATTTTGTGGCATTTAAGTCATAAAATGAGATGGCTAATTTTTTCCGCATTACTTTTAAGTTTATCAATTTTAACTAAATTATTTACTATTTTCTTAGCACCAATTATTGTTTTAGGTATATTTTTAGATCGAGTCTTTGATAATAAGATTAAGAAAAGTAATTGGAAAAAGTTACTTTTCTTACCAGTTTTATAGTTCGCAATATTTATTGTTTCTACTTTACTCCTATTGGCATTCCTTGTAGGCTATGATAACCTCTATCTTTTAATTGATAATCATGTAAGTGCCAGAACAATCGTAGCTTTTCAAGATATTTCCCTAAACAGCTCAATTAAAAACTACTACGGATTATTTCTTTCTTGTCTTACAGCCTTGGGAATCTTAATTGCTTGTCTGCGTAAGCAATGGAAAATAATTTATTTTGTATCCTGGTTGTTAACTGCTTTTTTGCTACTTCTAC
This sequence comes from Xenococcus sp. MO_188.B8, assembly GCA_030065615.1. Classification (GTDB taxonomy): domain Bacteria; phylum Cyanobacteriota; class Cyanobacteriia; order Cyanobacteriales; family Xenococcaceae; genus Xenococcus. The sequence goes on from JASJDR010000347.1 coordinate 4,372, forward strand.
AACATAGACCAGTTTGGTATCATCAACTACTTTTAGTATATATTCCAGCGGTTATTTTACTGGGGTATGCGATAGGAGAAATAATAACCAAAGTGTTTCGATTTCGTGATTTACGTCTCAGATTCAATCAACAAATTTACCCTATTATTTTTAGCTTAGCTATATTAGTTAGCTCAATACTTTTAATTGGCGAACAAACAAAAAATACATTGGGTGAAATTAAGTCTTGGCATGATTCTTGTGGTTACAAAACTCCCCCGTCTAGTTTGGAACATCAGTTTTTTACCGAAATAACTAAATCTGATGCACAAACAAAGTGGCTGGTTACTGATTCCCCCATGTTTGCTTTTCGTGCAGGTATTCTTGTTCCTCCTTCTACCGCAGTTCTTTCATGGAAACAAGTCACAACAGGAAATATCACTGAAGAACAATTAATAGACGTTATCAATAAATATCAGCCAGGTAAAATATTTTTTAGACGTTTTAAATGGCCTAAAGTTACCAACTTTTTAAATGTCAATGAGAATTATCAACTGAAGAAACAAGAAAAAAATCTAAAACTTTACGTAAAATGTACTAAATAATTGAGAGCGAAAAAAAGTGGAGGCTTCGAGCTTATATTTGCACTCTTTATAATTAAAACCTGTAATCCATAATTTTATGGAAATTTATTGAACCCAAACAGTTTTTTGATTAACAAACTCGCGAATTCCTTCAACTCCTAATTCCCTACCATAACCAGAACTTTTAATCCCACCAAAAGGTAAACGAGGATCGGATTTGACTAAACTATTGATAAATACAGCTCCAGCTTTGATCGCCTATTCCAGATCTTTAACCATAAGAAAAATATCAAAATAAGATAAAATAGTCATCAAAATTGATGCGTTTCATGATGTATTTTTTAGCTCCATAATGAAAGAAAAAACTATTCGTACTACCTTGTCTCTACCAGCAGAACTCCTAGAAGCTAGAGAATTATTACTCGACTGTTGTGATTTAGATTGGCGATCGCAAAAAACTCAACTAATCATGCAGGAACCTCCTTATTTTGCTTCGCAAATAAACGCGAAAAGACTTCGTCGGCTGATTGACCTTGTTGAAGTTGGTCATGAGCAAAGATAATCAGCTCTTCAATCAACTTCTGTCCCTGTTGACGACAGATCTGCCCAATGGTTTTAATCGGATGTGAGATCATTTTCCCCCTA
>JASJDR010000102.1 GCA_030065615.1 Xenococcus sp. MO_188.B8
ACGGAAGCAAAAGAGAGATAGGGAAGATAGGGTAGTGTGCGAAGACAAAGGGGAAAATGAGAAAAAAAACTTAATTCCCCCCAATCTTCCTTGTCCACCCCCTCTCCCCACACTCTCTACCTTCTTCCCACACTCCCCCCTCTCACCTAACTAGTAATTTATAAATACTGAATCGACGCTCTAGTGGGGGATAATCTTTTGAAATGGTATTAAGATCATATGCGTTTTGTGAAGATGCAATCCTATTGAAAACTAGTCATCGTTTGATTACTTACAATTAAATTGAAGGAGAGTAGAGGATAGAAGAGAAAACTACGTTTGCAACCATGACTTGATTTTTTATTAATTAAATAACTTAATATAAATTATAATTCCCAAACCAAACCAAGAGGTATTGATAATGACAAAGAGAATCCTCGTAGCAGTAGATCGTTCTGAAAAAAATAAATTTGTCTTTGAATCAGCAGTATCTTTAGCCAAAGCTACTGGAGCAATGCTGATGTTACTGCATGTTTTATCAGAACAGGAAACAGGCTATCCCGCATTACCTACCTACGCCTACTATCCGATGATAGATGATCGCGATCTCGAAGTATATCGAGAAAAATTAGCAGAGTATAAGAAATTGGGACTAGATCTACTACAAAATCTAACTGAAAAAGCCATAGAAGCGGGAGTAGAGACAGAGTACACTCAATTAATTGGCAATCCAGGAAGAACAATTTGCGAACTAGCAGATACTTGGGAAGCTGATCTGATTATAGTCGGCAGTCGAGGATTAAAGGGGCTGAAAGAAATGTTCCTCGGTAGCGTTAGTAATTATGTAACTCACCATACACCCTGTTCTATTTTAATTGTCCGTTCGCCAATCGCTAATGAATCCCATGAAACTCAAGAAAGCAATTAAGTAGGTACAAATCAACTTTAAACAAGAGGCTGATATCGGTCTGGGCAATTTTCCCTAATCTCTAGTACCTATCAACTCTAGATAATTTCTTTGATCCAGCTACTTATTTTAATCTTCACAAGTTCTTCAAACTTTTTACCTAATCTGAAACTAGAAAGGATAACAACTCATTTCCATAAATTTCATACCGATGAAAGCACAAGGGGAAGAGTCGGCAGCAGAAATGCTCTTAATGACGCTTTAAAGAGGTAGAAAATATGAAAATTCTTCAATGGATACAAGACACAGTTCAATATCTCTGGAACGGAGTTGCAAAACTTTTTGCACCCAGTGAAGATAATTACCCAAAAACTGGAGTACAGCCCTTTGAAGGCGAACCTTATGACGAAAGTAAAGAATCTTATTAAGCTACTTAAATAGTAATTATAATTAATCTTCCAAGGGCAAGCTGGTAGAAATAAAGATTTTCTGCTGGCTTTTTTACTTTAATTCTTAGGTTTTAGATGACGATTAATACAGCAGTCAATACGGGTAGAGTTATTTCCATTCGCGGTAGTATAGTTGATGTGGCATTTGCCGATTCATTACCAGAACGCCATAGTTTATTAAAAACTGGCGCATCTCAGCAGATAGCCTTGGAGGTAATGACTTATCTTAGTGCCAAACTAGTCAGAACGATCGCGCTAACTTCCACCCAAGGATTAGCCAGAGGTTCAATTGTTAAGAATACTGGTCATCCACTGCAAGTTCCTGTGGGAGAAGCTTTACTGGGAAAGATGTTTAATGTTTTCGGTGAAACCATTGATGGCTCAACCTTACCCCCAACCCAGTGGCGATCGCTGCATGCCTCGCCTGTTTCTTTAGGCGATCGCGCTACGAATACAGAGATTTTCCTCACTGGGATTAAAGCGATTGATGTTTTGGCACCGTTAGAAAAAGGGGGGAAAGCCGGATTATTTGGTGGCGCAGGAGTCGGGAAAACGGTCTTAATTACGGAACTAATTAATAATGTTGTCAGTCGCTACGAGGGAGTGAGTATTTTCTGCGGTATTGGCGAGCGATCGCGCGAAGGAGCAGAACTCTATCGAGAAATCAAAGAAGCGGGAGTGTTAAATAACACGGTGATGATCTTCGGGCAAATGAACGAGTCTCCTGGGGTTCGCTTCCGCGTCGGTCATGCAGCTTTAACTATGGCGGAATATTTCCGCGATGATTTACACAAAGATGTACTGTTAACCATCGATAATATATTTCGTTTTATCCAAGCAGGCTCAGAAGTATCTGGCTTGATGGGACAATTACCTTCTCGCGTTGGTTATCAGCCCAGTTTAGCAACCGCATTAGCCGAATTAGAAGAACGGATTTGTAATACGGCAACGGGTTCGATTACTTCGATTCAAGCAGTATATGTCCCTGCTGATGACTTTAGCGATCCTGCTGCGGTAAATACTTTTGCCCATCTCTCTGCGGCTATTGTCCTTTCTCGTAAACGGGTTAGTGAAGGATTTTATCCCGCGATCGATCCTCTCAAGTCAGATTCTAAAATTTTAACGCCCCAAGTAGTTGGCGATCGCCATTATCAAATTGCCCAAGCAGTACGTCAAACCCTAGCTAATTATGAAGAACTCAAAGATATTATTGCCATGTTAGGGCTCGAAGAATTAGCCCAAAGTGAACGAAAAATAGTTTATCGCGCCCGCAGACTGGAAAGATTTCTCACCCAGCCCTTTTTTACCACCAAACAGTTTACGGGCTTAGAAGGCAAGATGGTCAAGTTAGAGGATGCTTTAGCCGGATGCGATCGCATTTTGCATGATGAATTTACCGATTATCCCGAACAATCTCTCTATATGATTGGTGGGATAGATGAAGCCAAGACACAAGAATAAACCTTAATTGCCAATTATTCTAGTGAATGCTGAATTTTTGAGGCTTGTTGATAATAGCCCCAGCTTTGAAATTGGGATTGCCAAATTATGTCGTCTGGGAAAAAAATTCTAAAGGACTATTAATTCTTTAGGTGATTTCCAGAAATATTTTTACCAGGTTTTGATCAAATTTATCATTTACCTGTAGGGGCGCATCGCGATGCGCCCCTACGTTAATGGGATGTTCTTTGCTAGAAATTACCTTAGATGCCTACTTTGACAAAGGTTGGCTTGCCAAGAAATTGTGCAATTTATGGTAAGTTACTTCTACTGCCAGTGTTGGTACGTAATTTGCTTCGAGAAGAATTGCTTTATGGAATAACTATATATTAATACTTCGATATATCAATATTTATCATGAAAATCGCTCAAAAATTATCTCTAGGTTTTTTGTGTACCTCTTTTATTTTAGCTATTTTGGGAGGATTTACTCTTAAAACTAATATGAAGATCGAACAAGAGACAGATCATGTTGTCAATCATACTCTTGTAGAAACAGAGAATTTTGCAACAATAGTCGATCATTTTTTAGAAATAGATGATGAATGTCATGAATTATATATTGAGATAGTTCATAGTAATGGTCAAAACAAGCTCAATTATAGTACCCTGACACAATTTGAAGAGATCTTATTAGAGATCGAACAAAAGCTCGCGAATAGCAAAAAATCCGAATTGGCAACCCCACATCATTCAACTACTCAAGATAAACAATTAATTAAAAATTATAGAGACCTACAATTACTGGAACAGATAGAAACAGAATTTGCTGTTTACCAAAAAAATTTACAAACCTATCTAGATATGCTAGCAGTTGATCCCAATGCTGCTTATCAATTCTACGTTGACACGACGGACAAACATTTAGAAAACCAGTTTTTACCTCTAATAAAAAAATATCAAGATCTTCATTTTCAACAACTAAAATCCGAAGCTATAGATGTAGAACAATCCCTGTCGCAAGAAAATCTCTTAATCGGCTTATTTATCGTGATTAGCATCGCGATCGCTTTAGGACTGGGATTAATTATATCGGAGTCTATTGCAAAACCAATTAAAGAACTCGAAAAAACGGCTATTCAGATCAAGCATGGAAAATTAAATACAATTTTAGCTATGGAAACAAATCGAAAAGATGAACTTGGTCTTTTAGCTCAAAGTTTTAACGAGATGATACACAGCCTCAAAAGCTCTACCGTCTCTAAGTCCTTTCTTGATAATATTTTAGATTCCATGCTTGACAGCCTGATTGTGGTAAATCTTCAGGGCAAGATCCAAAAAGTCAATCGGGCAACCATAAATTTGTTGGGATATCAAGATCATGAATTAATCGGTACCAATCTATTATCCGTGATCGCAGACAAACCCTTAGATGATTGGGCTTGGTGTTCCCCCAATTTCCTCGGTAGCCATGACTTAAATTACCTCAATAAAGATGGTACCAAAATTCCCGTCGCTTTCTCCAGTTCGATTATTATCAATGACCAAAATGAAGCTAATGGGATAGTCTGTCTGGCTCGAGACGTAACCGAAAAGAATTTAGCGGAAAAAGCATTAAAAGAAAGTGAAGAACGATATGCCCTGGCTTCTCGTGCTACTAATGATGGACTATGGGATTGGAATCTCAGAACTAAACAGATTTATTTTTCACCCCGTTGGAAGTTTATCCTCGGTTATGAGGAAAATTCGTTGAGGAATTCTCCTGATGAATGGTTTAAAAGGGTACATCCAGAATATCTCGAAGAACTTTCCCGACTCACTACCACCAGTATCCAAAACAGTTCGGCTCACTTTGAAATTAGCTATCCTATGCAGCACCGAGACGGAAGCTATCGTTGGATGCTTTGTCGCGGCATAGCTGTACCTGATGAACAAGGTGAAGTTTATCGTCTCATAGGCTCTCAAGCAGATATTACTAACTCACGCCAAGCTCTTGAGCAATTGCGACATGATGCTTTGCACGATAAATTAACTGGCTTACCTAATCGCGCCTATTTTCTCGAAGAGTTACAAAAGTCCTTGCAGATGGCTCTCTCTGATCTCGAACATCAGTTTGCTGTCATGTTTTTAGATCTAGATCGCTTTAAATATATCAATGATAGTCTAGGTCATCAAGCCGGAGATAAATTACTACTAGAATTTGTCCGTCGCCTTCAAACTTGCTTAAGCCACGAGTATTTTTTAGCACGTTTGGGAGGAGATGAATTTACTATTTTGGTCAGAAAAATTAAGTGTCTGGATGACGTAACTCAGTTAGCTCAAGTTATTCACAAGCAATTGCAACTTCCCTTTTATCTGCAAAAGCAAGAAGTATTTGTCTCCAGTAGTATTGGGATTGTCATGTCTGACGACCGCTACGAGCAAGTAGACGATCTGCTCAGGGATGCAGATACGGCTATGTACCAGGCAAAAGCTTCGGGAAAAGGTCGCTATCAAGTCTTTGAACAAGGTATGTATCAGAAAGTCAAAACTATCTTGGGAATAGAAAACGATCTCAGACGCGCTTTAGAAAAATCGGAACTGGTTATTTTCTATCAACCGATTGTGAAGCTAAATAGTCGTAAAATAGATGCATTTGAAGCTGTCGTGCGCTGGCTACATCCGCAAAAAGGGATCATCTCTCCTGGTGATTTTATTCCTATCGCTGAAGAAACTGGTCTGATTGTACCTCTGGGTTGGTATGTTTTAGAGCAAGCTTGTGCTCAGATGCATCAATGGCAAAAAAAATACCAGGTAGCTAGCTCCATGAGTTTAAGCGTTAACCTATCACCTCTTCAATTAGAAAAGTTTGAAAACCAAGATAACTGCCAACTAGTTAGTCAGATCTTACACAAAACTGGTCTAGAGCCGAGCTCCCTAAGTCTGGAAATTACGGAAAGCACAGTTATTGGCAATGTGGAACAAATTGTGCCTTTGTTGCAAAAATTAAAAGATCTAGGACTGAAATTATCCTTAGATGATTTTGGGACTGGTTATTCTTCCCTCAGTTACCTACACCGCTTACCCATAGACACCCTCAAGATTGATCGTGCCTTTATTAATTCTATTAATTTAGGAGGTCATCATCTGGAGCTAGTCAACACAATTGTTACTCTTGCTGAGCGGTTACAATTGAAGGTGATTGCTGAAGGAGTGGAAACAATGGAACAATTTACTACGTTGGAAGAATTAAATTGCGCCTACGGACAAGGATATTTATTCTCCAAACCAATCAATGGCGAAGGCGTAGAAGTTTTATTGGAGACAATGGAACAGGTAAATAAATGGCAACTAAGTAATTAACTCCACCTAATTATAATCAAGGGAATCGGATCTAATATTAGCCAGCGATCTAAACTTCTCCTTTATAAGTAGATGACCAACCAAATAATTTTCGCAACTTTTGAGAAGGGTTAAACTTAAAAGCAGAGGAATCTCGATGAGATTTGAGATAAAAAGTACCAAAATTACGCAAGTTAACGCTTTATCCTTGTTTTAAAGATTGATAAATTTCATCTAAGGTAATATCAATGATTTCCTCAACCTCTTGATTATCGCGATCAACTCTTTGAGAAACACGCTAAACCAAGTTTTTTTTGTTGATAGACATGTTCTTAAACCAATACTTTTTACCTGAGTATTTTTATCTCCCCGCCTCAACTCCTCATCTATCTTTTTCCAGAATAAAACAGCCCTAACCACAGTAAAAACTCTCCCTCAAATCACATCAGTTCTATGAGTTACCTTGAGAGTTAAAAAATAGAGACTGTATCATTTTTTAAGATTTTAACTGTTGCTCTCCTGAGTATAAAAGAGCTTCACAAGCAACAGCACCAAGAAAGAGAACAGCGAGTAATAAAATTAGAGAAATTACCAGACTAGACATCAAGCTCACCTCTTTTTTAAGATATTATTTTTATAAGTTAAACTCAATGAGAAGAACGAGGAACATTCTGACTGAGTCTAGCTAGGCGAAAAGCCCAAATTGATAAGATAGTTCCAGCTACAATTACCAGCCAAGAAGGCCATTGCGGAATTCCTAAAGCACCTATTTGGACAGACCACTGATAGATGATTCTGATCAGATGAAAGAGCCCGATCAGAGCAAAAACCGAACCGGAAATTAATAAGTATAATTTCTGTGTCATCTTTCCCACCTCCGGTCAAAGAATATTTTTTTGATTCTCTAACTTTAATTATGCCTAATTATGCCTCTGACTAGCAGAAAAGTTTTAAATTATCTTTTTGTATTTGATCTGATCTGTTTTGTTACTGGTTTCCCGACAATTAGATGATCGCGGATGAAAATTTTCTAATTCGAGTTGAACTGTATTGGCAGAAATCATGAGCTCTGCAGAGTTAGGATTAAGAGGTCGGGAGAACAAAAAACCCTGACCAAATTCACTACCTAAAGATTGCAATTGTTCTAACTGGGTAATTTTTTCGATACCCTCACTGACTACTTTGATGCCTAAAGTATGGGCCAAACTAATAATAGTTCGGACTACCTCAAAATTGTTATCATCACAATCCATAAAAGAAACGAAAGAGCGGTCAATTTTTAAAATATCGATGGGAAAGCGAGGTAAATAGCTTAAAGAAGAAAACCCTTTGCCAAAATCATCAATACATAATTGAATTCCTCTGGTTTTAATTTGTGACAAAATATTCATGATTTGTTCACTATCTTGCATCAACATTGTTTCGGTAATCTCTAATTTAATAGAACTAGCTGGTACTTGATTGCAAGCCAAGATGCGATCTATAGTTGCTAAAAAATCTGGATGCTTTAACTGATTAACAGTTATATTGACACTAATATTGATATTAGGGTAATTAGGAAATTTATGGCGCCAAATACTGAGTTGATGAAAAGCCGTATTGAGAATCCATTCTCCTAAAGGAATAATTAATCCTGTCTCTTCTGCTAAGGGAATAAAATCATTAGGAGAAATCAAACCTTTGGTGGGATGATGCCAACGGACTAAAGCCTCAAAGCCATCTACTTGTCCAGTGATTAAACGAACAATAGGTTGGTAAAAAAGCGTAAACTGATTTAATTTTAAAGCTTGTCGAAAATCATTTTCTAACTCCAAACGTTTAATTGCTTGAATATGCATTTGTTCGTTAAAAATTTCATGTCTTGCTTTTCCTCCTTCTTTAGCTCGATACATTGCCGTATCAGCATCTCTGAGGAGTTCTGAACTTTGTTGATATTCTGTCGAGCCTAAAACAATCCCCATACTTGCTGTAGTAGTTACCATATGACTACCTAGCTTAAAAGGAAGTTTAAACTTAGCTACGATCTTGTCAGCAACAGCAAGCGTATCATGGAGATCGCTAATATTTTCTAAGAGAACTGTAAATTCATCGCCACCGATGCGGGCTACAATATCTTGGTCTCCTAAACATTTTTGTAAACGTTGCGCACAAGCAATTAATAAGTGATCGCCAACTAAATGACCCAAACTATCGTTAATCACTTTAAAACGATCTAAATCAATAAATAACACGGCAAATTTATAATCGAAATCGCATTTAGATTTATCCAAAGCAATTTGTACTCGCTTCATAAATAGGGTTCGATTGGGCAAACCAGTTAACCCATCATGAAGGGTGTCATGAAGTAATTTTTTTTCGATATTTTGTCTTTCTAAAATTTTCTCTTGCAGTTGACTATTGATGATTGCTAATTGTTTATTAGCAGTCTCTAACTCCAAAGTACGATGTTTGACTCGTTTTTCTAATTCTTGATTTAAATGACGAATTTCTGCCTTGGCAGCTTGGAGATGTAATTGGTTTTTAACTCGAAGTAAAACTTCTTGAATCCGAAAAGGTTTACTAATAAAGTCCACCCCACCAATCTCAAAGGCTTTTACTTTATCAGTCATATCATCTTGGGCACTGAGAAAAATAATGGGAATATCTGCAGTTTTGGGGGCTGCTTTGAATTTTTGACAGACTTCATAACCATTCATCTCAGGCATGTTAATATCGAGTAAAATCAGATCTGGTAAGTCTTTATATGCTCCCATGAGAGCGATCGCACCACTTTTGGCACAACGGACTTGATAACCTTGTTGAGTTAGAGTCTTGGATAGCAGACGCAGATTATCAGCTACATCATCAACAATTAATATTTTGTTGGGGGTCCGATTAATTAATTCTTGTTTCATCACAATTACATAATAATTATTATAACTTTTATTTTTCAGGGTTATTTTATTAGTTTACTTAAAATTAAATTATTGATTTTGCTATTTGTTTTGAATAAAATTAGGCAATCTTGAAGGAGAATTTTCTAACTCAAACTGAATCATATTAGAAGCAATCATTAACTCCGCAGATTCAGGATTAAGAGGCCGAGAGAATAAAAAACCCTGGCCAAATTCACTACCTAAAGATTGCAATTGTTTTAATTGAGTAACTTTTTCGATACCTTCGCTGACCACCTTAATACCTAAAGTATGAGCCAGACCGATAATAGTTCGGACAACTTCCAAATTATTATCATCACAATCCATGCAAGAAACAAAAGAGCGATCAATTTTTAAAATATTAATGGGGAAACGAGGTAAGTAGCTTAAAGAAGAAAAACCTTTACCAAAATCATCAATACATAATTCAATTTTTCTGTCTTTAATTTGGGATAAAAGATTCATAATTTCTTCACTATCCTGCATTAACATACTTTCAGTAATTTCTATTTTAATGTCACTACCAAGTATTTTATTTTGAGCTAAAATACGGTCTATAGTTACTAAAAAATCTGGATGTTTTAACTGCTCGACTGTCATATTGATACTAATATTTATTTTGGGCAAATTAGAAAATTTATTGTGCCAAATACTTAGTTGATGACAAGCTTTATTGAAGATCCATTCTGCTAGAGGAATAATTAATCCTGTTTCTTCTGCTAGGGGGATAAAATCATCAGGACCAATCAGACCTTTGGTGGGATGTTGCCAACGAACTAAAGCTTCAAAACCATCTAATTGTCCAGTTATCAACCTGATGATAGGTTGGTAAAAAAGTACGAACTGATTCAATTCTAGGGCTTGACGAAAATCATTTTCTAACTCCAGACGTTGAATCGCATGAATATGCATTTGTTCGTTAAAGATTTCATGCCTTGCTTTTCCTAGTCCTTTAGCTCGATACATTGCTGTATCGGCATCTCTGAGAAGTTCAGAACTGCGTTGATATTCTTTCGAACCCAAAACAATCCCAATACTGGCGGTGGTAGTTATCGCGTGGGTACCTAGTTTAAAGGGATGTTTGAATGCAGTCACAATCTTGTCAGCAACAGCGATCGCATCATGCAGATCGTGAATATTTTCTAGGAGAATAGTAAATTCATCGCCGCCAATTCTAGCTACAATATCTTGGTCTCCTAAACATTTTTCTAAACGTTGTGCACAAGCAATTAATAAGTGGTCACCAATTAAATGTCCTAAGCTATCGTTAACGATTTTAAAACGATCTAAATCAATAAATAACACAGCAAATTTATAATCTGACTCAGCTTGAGATTGCTCTAAAGCTGTTTGAACCCTCTTCATAAATAAGCTTCTGTTAGGTAGACCAGTTAATTCATCATGCAGCGCATCAAACAGTAATTTTTTTTCAATATTTTCTTTTTCTAAAATTTTTTCTTGCAGTTGTTGATTAATAATTTCAAGCTTTTTATTAGCAGTCTCTAACTCCAAAGTACGATGGTTTACTCTAGTTTCTAATTCTTGATTTAGATGACGAATTTCTGCCTTAGCAGCTTGAAGATTTAATTGATTTTTTACCCGTACTAACACTTCTTGAATTCGAAAAGGTTTGCTAATAAAATCAACCCCACCAATCTCAAAAGCTTGTACTTTATCATTTATATTATCTTGAGCACTGAGGAAAATAATCGGAATATCAGCCGTTCTGACATCTGCTTTGAATTTTTGACAGACTTGGTAGCCATTCATCTCGGGCATATTAATATCAAGTAAAATCAGATCTGGTAAGTCTTTGTCTGCTCCCATAAGAGCGATCGCACCACTTTTAGCACAACGTACTTGATAACCCTGTTTAGTTAAAGTAATCGATAAAAGACGTAGATTATCTGGTTTATCATCAACAATTAATATTTTGTTGGTGGCAAAACAAAGCAGTTCCTGTTTCATAATCTTTTCATGATAGTTACAATAGTTTTAAAATTTGGTCAAAATCAAAGTTTTCAATTTTCTTTTTCAGAGATGTTTTTAATGCTTGATGTTCGGGAGGAATTTCTGTAATTAGTTTGGTTAATAATTCCGAGTTCAGTTGTTGAGCAGCTTCATTCAGTTGAGCTATCCATTCATCAGGCATGACAGCCAAAGTTTCACTAGTTAACTTTCCGGGCGTAGATGTGGAAGGCAAATTGGGAAACATCTCTTCTTCATAAAGATAAATAACAGATAAATATTGAGCAATTTTCTCCAAGAGGATTTCTTCTTTAAAGGGTTTAGTAATAAAATCATCACAACCTGCTGCTAAAATTTCTGAGCGTTGTCTATTAAAAACATTCGCGGTTAGAGCAATAATAGTAGTCTCGAAAATTTCTTCATGAGCTTTAATATATTTAGTCGCATCAATACCATTCATAATAGGCATTTGTATATCCATGAATATCAAATGGGGATGCCATTCTTGCCAAACCGCAATTCCTTCTTGGCCATTTTCAGTTTCTCGAACTTCAAATCCTAAAGGTTCTAATAAATTACGCAATAAAAGACGGTTTTCCCAGCGATCTTCGACAATCAGAAGCCGATAACTTGGTTGATCTGGTGCTAAACCAATAACTCTTCTGGTTTCTCGTAATTTAAGGGAAACTTCCGCCACCGATTTTACCGGCAGAGTCACGCTAAAAATAGAACCTTGACCTAGTTCACTAGTAACGGTGATATTACCTCCCATTAATTGGGCAAATTTACGACTAATGGCCAATCCTAAACCAGTTCCTTGTTGAGATTTAATCCCCGATGTAGTTTGGACAAAAGGCTCAAATAAAGATTTAATTTCTGTTGCTGCAATTCCCATACCAGTATCTATCACTTCGAACAAAAGATTAGTTTCTTTTGAATTATGCTCTAGAACCTTGACTTGCAACTTGACCATGCCTTGGGTAGTAAATTTAATGGCATTGCTCAGTAAATTAATTAATATTTGACGTAGTTTGCTCTCATCAGTTCTGATATAGCGAGGAAGATTTTTATCTTTAATAAATAATAATGTTAAACCTTTATCTTCTGATTTTAATTTCAACATTTCTGTTAGAGAATCAAGTAAATGATAAAGATCAAAATCATTATTATGTAAGTCAGTTTTACCTGATTCGATTTTAGTGACTTCTAAAACATCGTTGATTAATAATAGTAAATGTTCACCACTATGATTAATAATCCGCAGAGTTTCTTTTTGTTGTGTTGTCAAAGTAGAATCACGAGACATGACTTGAGTAAAGCCTAGAATTACGTTGAGAGGGGTGCGCAATTCATGACTAATATTAGCTAAAAAATTACTTTTAGTCTGGTTTGCTATTTCTGCTGCTTCTTTAGCTTCTGCCAAAGCAAAGGTACGTTCTTCTAGAACATGACTATAGTTTTCTAGTTCTTGACGAGACTCTTTTAAAGAATCAGTCATTTGATTAAAAGTAGTAGCCAAAATTCCAATTTCGTCTCCCGATTCAACTTTCGCTTTTGCATCAAAATCTCCTGCAATAATTTGATTGGTGGCATTAGTTAGTCGAGAAATTGGCCCAGCAATTTTTTCTTGTAATAATAAAGTCATAATAATTGCTAATAATACAGCTAAAAATACTGCAACAAAATTATTCCATCGTGCAATAACTAAACTATTATTACCTACTTGTAATTCGCTGGTTAAAGACTGTTGCTGGCTCTCCACAATATCTTGCAAAAGAACCAACATTTTCTCTGCCAAAGGTTGAGCTTCTGCCCTAAAAAGAAACAAGTCCCTTCGATATTTTTTTCCTTCTACTATCCGAAACAATTCTTGAGGTAAATCCAGAAAAATTTGACGATTTTTTCCTATTTTATTGAATTTCTTTTTTTGTTGTTCTGTTAATAATTTATGTTGATTTTGTAACTTTTCCCAAGCTTGCTGATTAGCTTGAAATTTAGCAGCATATTCAAAACGAAAAGATGGTTCTTGAGTGAGCAAATAGCCTCTTAAAGAAGATACTAATAAGGCAAAAGAACTCTGGAAATTTGCCATATCTTTCAGCAATAAAGTGTTTATAGGAGAAGATGCTCTCTCTCCTTGCTGGTCAATCATGACAGTAATTTCAGTCAGAATTATAGAAATTGGGGTTTCTCCTTCATCTTTCAAGACTTGTAATGCTGGCTGATTAATATAGTAGCTATCTCGGAGAGAAAAGAGTTCATCTGGTAGTACTTTCCATTTTTGATAGAGAACTAGTAATTCTTGTAAATACTCTCGATTTTCAGGGGAAGAATGAACCTGTAATAACTTTCTCATCTTCACAAGTTCAGTTTCAAATTCTTGTCTAGCTTGTTGATAGAGATCTCGAAAATCTGACTCTCCTGTAGCTAAATAACCTCTAACATGAGAAGACATCCTCAATAAGTTAGCTTCAGCTTGGGCCGAAGTGATTGCTGTTGGGACTCGAATATCTTGAGTACGCTGAATATTTTTGGTTGCCTTATTGCTACTAAAGTAATTACCAACTCCTACCAAAAAAGTTAAACCTACTAGAACTCCAAAACCTAAATTCAGCTTATGACTAATTCTCAAATCATAAAATTTAGTTTTGATTTTAAGAGTAATACCTAGTAAATTTTTCAGTACTTTACTGCAATCTTTAGTTTGGATTGCCATAAATTTAGCTCTCTAATAAAATCCCACATAATGGTATTCTATTTATTATCAAAAGTTTCCCAATAAATGGGTGTGATTTGAGTTACTAAAGCCTAAGAAAATTTAATATTATTAAGAGCAAAATTAGCAAAAACTGATTCATTAATTTCGTTCCAGGCATAAATTTGATTCCGAAATTTTTGCCATTGAAGATAGAGGTTACGGAAGTTTTCATCTTCAGTTGCCATTTCCTCGTACATGGCAAAGGCTTCTTTATAAGATGCTTGTAAAATTTCTGAACTAAAAGGTAATAACTTAGTTCCAGTTAAAACTAATTGCTCTAAAACTTTTCCGTTAACAGCATTGAATTTGGCTAACATTTTAGTATTGACATCAGTAGCCGCAGCCTGAAAAATTTCTTGATATTCAACAGGTAATTTATTCCATTCGGCAAGATTGATCTGAAATTCGTAACTAGTTCCTGGCTCCCACCATCCAGGATAGTAATAATAAGGAGCAACTTTATTTAAACCCAAGGTCTGATCTGCATGAGGATTTTTCCATTCTGCAGCATCAATGATATTTTGCTCTAAAGCCGTAAAAATACGATTGCCTGGTAAGCTCTGAATTTCAACCCCCAATCTTTGTAAGATCTTACCTCCTAAACCAGGAACTCTCATTCTTAAGCCTTGAAAATCAGCAATGGTCTTGACTTCTTGTTTAAACCAGCCTCCCATTTGAGTTCCCGTATTTCCTCCAGGAAAATTAACAATTCCCAAATCTTGATAGAGTTTTCTCATCGCTTCTAAGCCCCCGCCATAATAGAGCCAAGCATTTTGTTGCGAAGCCGTCAGCCCAAAGGGCAAGGTAGTACCAAATGCTAAAGCGCTACCATAATCGAGGTAATAATAACTGGCTGTATGTCCACATTCGACAATATTATCTTGCACCGCCGGTAAAACTTTTAAGCCGTCAGTCAGCTCTCCCGCCGGATAGGGAGTAATCACAAAACGTCCATTGGTCATGATATTGACCTGTTGACATAACAAGTCTGCCGCTTCAAACAAAATTTGCAGAGATTTGGGCCAACTAGTTGCCATGCGCCAGCGAATTAAAGGTTGGTTAACATCAATATTAGGAGTATTCGGTATCGTAACAGATTTCCGTTGTTGAGATTCGGAGGTACAAGCCCCTAAAGCAGTCGCACCAATTGCACCTAACGCAGTATTAGTTAAAGTCTTAGTTAAAAATTTACGACGTTCCATCTAAGATATTCTCCTCTTAAATTAGATTTGCTGCCTGAAAAGTAAAATTAGTAAAGCTCAACTCATTAATTTGATTCCAACGATAAATTTGAGAGCGGAACTTACGCCATTTTCCGTATACTTCACGGAAAGTTCGATCTCGACTGCTATAGTCTTCTAAAATAGCGATCGTTTCTTGATAAGCCGCATCTAAAATTTCCTGACTAAAAGGAATAAAATTGGTGCCACTATGATTTAACCTTTGCAGAACCTTACCATTTTTAGCGTTATATTCTGCCAGCATAGTGATATTGGCATTTGTCGCCGCCACCTGTAAAACTTCCTGATATTCTCTGGGTAACTGATTCCATTGAGCAAGATTAACTTGTAACTCATAAGTTGCTCCTGGTTCCCACCATCCAGGATAGTAATAATAAGGTGCCGCCTCATGGAGACCAATTATTTCGTCATCATAAGGGTTATTCCATTCCACAGCATCTATTTTGCCATCTATCAAAGCAGCTACAATTTGATCTACAGGTAAAATTTGGACTTCTACCCCTAAACGAGACATGACTTCGCTGCCTAACCCAGGGATTCTCATTTTTAAACCCTGGAGGTCTTCTACCCGATTAATTTTGCGTCTAAACCAACCACCCATTTGAACCCCAGTATTGCCCGCAGGAAAACTAATAATTCCGAAATCAGCGTAGAGTCTATTAATTAATTCCTGACCTCCGCCGTAATATAACCAAGCATTTTGCTGTTCTGCGGTTAAGCCAAAAGGAATATTCGTCCCAAAGGCTAAAGCGGGATTTTTATCGAAATAGTAGTAACTAGCAGAATGACCGCATTCAACATCGCCTTGGGCTACAGCATCTAGCACTCCAAATCCTTTGGCAATCTCACCAGCCGCATAGGGAGTAATCGTAAATTTACCATTAGTCATCGCGGTAACTTGACTACAAATTCTTTCTGCCCCTCCAAAGAGGATATCTAAAGATTTGGGCCAACTAGTTGCCATCCGCCAACGAATTGCAGGTAAGGCATTGAGATCAGATAATTCGGTAATAGAAGATTCAGCTTTCGTTCTCAGGTTATTGAGAGCCAGAGCTCCTATGACACCTATAGAAGTTGCACCGAGTAAATGACGACGTTTCATCGGAAATTGTTAAACCTTTGAGCATGTTCTGTAGTTTTATCATTCCCATAAATCATCAAGAATATTTAAAGCAGAAGTGAGTAGTTAAGTTTCTCTTAGGACATATCCTACCCCTCTAACTGTTTGTATAAGTCGCTTTTTTCCTTGGCTTTCTATCTTAAGTCGCAGATAACGAATATAAACTTCAATTACGTTGGATTCTCCTTGATAATCATAGCCCCAAACATTTTCGATAATTTCTTCTCGGGAAAGAACTTGACCAGGATTCAACATAAAATATTTAAGCAGTTCAAATTCTTTCATGGTTAGATCGATTTTTTGCTCTTTTCTCACCGCCTGGCGAGCAGTCAAATCTAAGGTTAATTCGCCAAAACGTAACTTTTCTTTGAGTTCAGCAACAGGTTTCAGATACAAATGAATTAGTGCTAACAGATTATCTTTGTTGTATGGTTTGAGAAGATAATCGTCGGCGGATGCTTCCAAACAAGCGACTCTTTCCTCGACTGTCTCTTGTTCGAGTAACATTAAAATGGGAATTCTGCTGCCTTGATCTCTTAGTAGATGACAAAAACTAATTCCTGCTTCGGCAGACCAAGTTTTATCGATAATCACCATCGCTATTTCCAGACTGGTGAATTGCTTCCAAGTTAAAGTTAGATTTTTTTCTACTACAGGATAATAGCCTGCTACTTGTAAATCTTGACTAGCTTGTCGGGCAAAAACTTGATCTGTAAGCAACAGAATACGAATTGGCTCTGAAGTATTAGGGGACATGGGAATGGAACATGAGGGAGATGGGGAAGATGAGGGAGATGGGGGAGATGGGGAAGATGGGGAAGATGGGGAAGATGGGGAAGATGGGGAAGATGGGGAAGATGGGGAAGAAATTTCCCTTGTTCATCCTTCATAATTCATCGTTTATTTAGGGAATTTCTACAGAGGTTGGTTTGGCAATATGGGGTAATCCCCAACCTAACTTTTCTCTCAAAATACGGAAAAATTCGGGAGCTTGTAAACGAATAAAACGAGATTTATAAGGCGCTTTAGCAATTTTAATCCGATCATCTGGCAGGATATAACAACCTCCATTACCGTCAACTACCATCACCATACGATTTGGGGTCGCGGGAAAGACATTGACAATTTCGCTGTCAGAAAAAACTAATGCCCGAGAAGCTAGAGAATGGGGACAAATGGGAGCCAGTTGTAGGACAGGAACTTCAGGTGTTACTACAGGCCCCCCTGAACTTAGAGAATAGGCAGTTGAACCTGTGGGGGTAGAAATAATAATGCCATCGGCAGCAACATCTACTGGAGCATGTCTGCCAATTTGAATTTCAAAATGACACATACTAGTTAGAGGCTCTCGGTGTAAAACCATCTCATTCAAAGATAGAGCTTCCCATAACAAATCATCATTGCGAAATACCTGCACTGCTAGCATAGAACGGTCTTCCACCTCGTAATCTTGGGCTAGCAATTGGTCGATGGCTTGGGGAATTTGATTAACATAGGTTTCAGTGAGAAATCCCATATGCCCTGTATTGATTGCCAATAAGGGAAGATTAAGCGGCGCAATCTGACGACATGCCGATAGTACTGTCCCATCTCCCCCTAAGACAATGACAAAAGCCATGTCACTGTCGAAATTAGGAGGCACTAAAGAATCGATACGAGTATGACAAACGAGACTTTCAGGACTGGCATATTCTAAAATACCTCCTAATCCTGTAGCTTTGGCAATCTGCCAACCCCCAGCAATTAGTTTGTCTTCGATTTCTGCTGCAATTTGGCAAGCTATTGATTTAATATCGTTGTATATAATGCCTGCTTTTGGCTTTGGCACGACTAATCTTTTTATCCTATTTTTAAAATTTATCTTATCACCCAGTAAAAATCTAAACCTATAATTGCTTATATTTATAAAAATTTATATTTAGAGTAATGAGCCAACAGCAAGTTATCGGGATTGATATTGGCGGTACGACAATTAGCTTAGGATGTTTTGCAGCAGATGGGACTTGCCTCAAATCTCTCAGGATAGCTACTCCCCAACCTGCTACTCCTGAAGCTATTGTAAATGCGATCGCGAATCCGATTCAAACATTCCATCACCAATATAGCTGTCGGGCGATCGGGGTGGGAATGCCAGGACCGACTGATGAAACTAATCGCATTGCTAGAGTTGGGATCAATTTACCAGATTGGACTGATATTCCCCTGGCCCAATGGCTGGAAGACAAAACTCACCTACCAGTTACTCTAGCTAATGATGCTAATTGTGCTGCTGTGGGAGAGGCTTGGCTAGGCGCAGGAAAAGATATCGAGAATTTTATTTTATTGACTTTGGGAACAGGAGTTGGGGGGGCAATTTTTATTAATGGCCAACTATTTACCGGTAGTTATGGTGCGGCGGGAGAGTTGGGGTTAGTAACTCTCTATCCGGGCGGATATCCCTGTAATAGTGGTAATCAAGGCTCTTTGGAACAATATGCTTCTATTGGGGCAATTCGTCGTCTGACAGGCAAAGAGCCCCTCGAATTAGGTCAATTAGCCGCTAAAGGCGATCGCAATTCTTTAGCTTTTTGGCAACAATATGGGAAAACTCTGGGTGCCGGAATTGCTAGTCTAGTTTATGTCTTGACTCCCGAAGCCGTAATTTTGGGTGGGGGAATTAGTGCTAGTGCAGAATATTTTTTTCCCGCAACGTTAGCAGAAATCCAAATAAGAGTTCACCCTTCTTCTCGAGTGGGTTTAAAACTTTTAAAGGCAGCATTGGGCAATAATGCGGGAATGATTGGTGCTGCTAAATTAGCTTGGAATCTTCTGACCAAATAATTAATTATTATCACTTCCCCAAAGCGATATTATCAGACACTAATTTCTGCTTTATAACCAAATTTTGTTGGTATTTTAGATAAATTTTCTCGATCTTGAGCTGAAATCTCTAGGGTATTATCTTTCACTCATTGAACTGAAGTTTTGTCGATCGCTTTTGTGTATGTTAGCCTCGACAAAATTATCCAGATCTTGAGGAGTGCCGAGGTGAAACGGGGATTATCTCTATTGCTTGTTTGGGGTTACTGTACTATTGATCAAAGCATTTTCTTAACATCAGCGAGCGCACAAATTATACCTGACGACACGACCAACACTACAGTTAATGTTAACGGTAATAATTCTAGCATCAATGGCGGCGATCGTGCTGGTAGTAATCTTTTTCACAGTTTTAGCGATTTTTCTATACCCAATGACGGTGCGGCATTTTTTAATAATGCAGCCGATATAGTCAATATTTTTTCTAGGGTTACAGGCGGTAATATCTCTAACATCAATGGCTTGCTGGGGGCAAATGGCACCGCGAATCTCTTCTTGATTAACCCCGCAGGAATTAGATTTGGTCCAGGTGCGAAATTAGATCTTGGGGGTTCGTTTTACGGTAGTACTGCCGATAGTATATTATTTCCTGATGGAGAATTTAGAGCCACAGATTTAGATAATCCTCCTTTAATAACTATCAATGCCCCTATTGGGTTGAATTTCAGAGATAATCCTGGGGCTATTGTTAATCAATCCGTTGTCCAAAATAGTACAGGTGCGATTGTTGGTTTAGAAGTTGCATCAGGGGCAAATCTTACTTTAGTTGGGGGAGATCTGAACTTTGAAGCTGGAAAGGCTACTGCTAAGGGAGGAAACATTGAATTAGGTGGTTTGTCCGCAGCGGGGACCGTGGATATTAATAATGATGGTAGTTTAGGCTTTCGCGATCATGCAGCTAAAGCAGATATCAACCTTAGTCAGGCTGCCGAGGTAGATGTTAGGGGTACAGGTGACGGAAGTATTACCATTAATACGCGTAATCTAAGTCTCGAAGCAATGAGTACTATAAGAGCGGGAATCATAGCCGAGGCAACTGCTTCTGAAGCTCAAGCTGGAGATATTACAATTAATGCCACTGAGAATATAACTGTTGATGATAGTTCTATCATCAATTTAGTTGGTGCAGACGCAGTGGGAAATTCAGGAGGTATTATTATTCGCACTGGTAGTATTACTTTGACCAATGGAGGAAAAGTTAATGTTAATAGTTTTGGTCAAGGGAATACTGGAGATATTAACATTACGGCAACTGACACGATTACTATCGATGGGGAAACTTCTGCTGCTATTACTAGTAATATTAGCAGTCAAGGTGAAACAGGAAATGGAGGAAATATCACTATTTCCACTGATAATCTCATGTTAATCAATGGAGCAGACATTAATACTAGTACATTGGCCATGGGAAATGCAGGTTCAGTAACGATTGCTAGCGATACAATTACTATTGATAATCAAAGTGCCGCAGGCATTACTAGTCTTGATCTTAGTACAGTGAGCTCAGGCACCGAAGGAAACGCTGGAGATATTACAATTAATGCTGGTTCTTTAACTCTGACTAACGGAGAACAAGTTGATGCTGGCACATTGGGTCAAGGCAATGGAGGTAATATTACTCTAGATACTAATTTTATAATTACTTTCCCCAATCAAAATCAGGATGTTATCACTAATGCCGAGTTAGGAAGTGGGGGCAATATCAGTATTACTGCTCGTTCACTTTTTGACATCGAAGAACGTCCTTTAAATGACACAAATATTAATAATAGTTTAATTCCTGCTTTTATTATTCCAGCCGATACCAAAATACCGATGAATCCCATTGAATCAGAACAAACCTTTGCTCTAGTCTGTTATGGCGATCAAACCAATAAACAGCCTAGTGGTTTAGTTCTCAAAGAGAAAGATGGAATGCCGTCATTCTCTGCTGAACCAGATCCAGAGATTAAACCCATTCAAACCAGCATGGGAGATATTTATCCAGCCAGAGGCATCATAAAAACTAAAGATGGAAGGATTATCTTAACTGCCTATCCTACCGAAAATATCAATACCCGCACTCCTCATCTTGCTGTTGACTGTAATTAATCAAAGGTCAGCGGTACTCCGCCGTAAAAGCGGTGCACCAAACTATGCGGTGTAAACGACCCCGGTTGGGTCTCCCGACCTAGCGGTCAGACCCCGCAAGTGTTGCTCGAAGTTTTACCTGAAAAACTGGTTTTCAGAACCCCATACTTCAACTCTGTTATAGAGATTATAACTATTGTCACATGAATGTGTAGCAAAAGTCTATCGTTCAAATCGCCCTAAAGCGCAACAGATCTGCGGAGGGAAACCCGTCCGCAGAATACTGTTGTAAGACGGGCGGGGCTTTAGACCCATGATCACAAGGGTAAAAAACTATAGGTTAAAGGTTCAGAGTAATCAAATTCGTTGGATGCTCACGTTAATCAAGGAATGAGAAATCAGGAGATGGGAAATCAGAAACATTATTGTCTCAGAAAGAGCCAAATATCTGATTGCTCATTATTTAACTCAAGTTGCTAGATACAAAGTAGAAGAAACAATAAAACAAGTAAGCATGAAAAGTTAAACAGTTTAAAACTGTTTAATAAATACCTTAAATCCTGAATAATCTAAACGATAAAAGCAGAGTCCAAAGTATGAAC
>JASJDR010000348.1 GCA_030065615.1 Xenococcus sp. MO_188.B8
TATCGAAGTAGTAAGCCATCGCTGCATGGGCTTCTGAGAGAGTTAAATAAGGATGCTGACGGCAGATTTCCGACACTGACCAACCATAGGCTAGATAGTCCATAACAATTTGAGCGACTCTTACCCGCTGAATACGTTGCAGACGTGCCGGCTCAGAAGCGTTGGGTTTTTCTATGTGAGGATAAATTACTTGATTAGTCATGAAGTTGCTACCTAAAATAACCTGTACCAAAATCATCGACGGTAGGGTGCTGTTAGCGGTCAGACCCCGCGTCGCCGTCAGGCGCAAGGGAACGCTGACCAAGAGAGCGCCAGCGTAACGCACCGTTTCTCAGTTTTGCTGGGATATTTATTGCTAGAAATCACCTTAATTGCTAACTGATGACTGATGACTGATGACTCAATTTTACCAGCTAACACTATTAATAAGAAAAAAACTATTGAAAACAAAAATTAGGTAAACAAATGTCAAAATGGAACAGTTTTTGATAAGTTTCCGCAAGATTACTGAGGCAAACGAACGTGAACTGTAAGACGATGGAAATGTCCGCACTCAAAAACAAACTATGCTCTCAGCTTCAGCTTTACCCCAAAGATACAGCATTGGTAAAACTTACTTTTATCAACGTCGCGATTACTTAATTAAGTTGGGGTATGACATGGAAGCTGTTAAAGATGGCAGGAAGAAAATATATACCGACGAACAAATCCAGATTCTCGACGAACTCGACGCTCATATCAAGGATACAGGGGCAATGGAAGCGTTTCCCGAAGCGTCCGCAGCAGCATTAAATACTCCGACTCAATCTGTTAGTAACGACCCAGAAACTAATGAACATGGCGGATTAGTTCATGCTGATCAAGAACAGAGCGAAATTAACGAACCAGCAGCCGAAAAAATCTATGTAGATACTAACCCTCTTGCCGATATTCAAGAACAACAATTAGCCTCAGTTGAGGTTGCTGCCCAATATAGTGCCGCCCAAAATTTAACTGCCTTTAATTATCTGACCGTAGACTACATGAAGCATCGAGATTTTTCGGTTCAGGAGTTAGCCGAAGAAGTACATAAATCTGAACAGGCAGTCAGAAAAACCTTTGACTCGATGATGCAAAATCCCACTTCAGCGACAAAAAAGATCATGGCCAAACTTCAGAGCCGACGCAGCAGCCAGAGAGTCACGGCGTAACCCAGAGATCTCCAAATACGGAAAACAACCTACCTACGCCTTCAAGGATAGAAACCATTACTGGGGTTATCGGCAAAGCGATCGCCTTGGAACGGAATAAGATCCTCAAACTATTCCTCGCCTTGCACATTGCGGGAATTATCACAGGGACAACTCTTTCTGCCGTCAACAAAAGTGATTTAACTACAGGAGCCGGACTGGGTTTTTGTATCTCCAGTATTAACTTTGGCGTATCCCTAATCTTGCAATCAAAATAAATTCAAAGCCCTTCGTGCTTAGATCTTAAGCAGCAGTGGTAACAGTAGGTTCTGGTAGAGGTTCACCATCTGATACTTAAGTTTATCCATCTGTTCTATTACAAACTAAACTGATAATTAATGACCATTTTTTGAATTCTGAATTTTGAATTTTGAATTGGAGCAAAGCGACTTAATCAGTAAGTCCAGATAACATTTCTGACAATTCCACCTGATCTCTAGCCCGATTGTCATCATAAATCATCAGAGTATCGATCTGACGGTGCCGCGATAACTTCTGCACCTTCCGCACATTACCATCAGTCGCATCTAACGCCGCCGTAATCGAACTATGCCTCACGCGATGGGGACTCATAAGCTTGGTGATTCCCGCCTGTTTACAATAACGACGCACCAGCTTATAAATGCCATCCCCAGTAATCCGATGTCCCTTATGTTTAAAATCTAAAGCCACGAACAACGGTGCTTTCTTCTTTCTATGCTTGTAAGCTTTAGTCCAATCCAGCAGAGCATTAGTAGTAGAGGTACTCAAGCCGATAATCTCCGTCTGCGTTCCCTTCCCCTTACCCAATATGGTCAATTCCTTCCCTAAAGGATCAAAATCCCCATAGTTTAGTAAACTCACCTCATTCCGTCTCAGGGCATTGTCCCACAAGAGTTTTAGCAGGGCATAATCCCGAATTCCCAGCAAGGAAGAGCGATCGCAAAGAGCGAGGACCTTGCGATACTCCTCGGGACTGATGCCGCTAGTATCCCTGTACTGTTGCACCCGTTCCCCCTTGACATCTTCGAGGGTAAACTGACAGATGCCCAACTTACGCCCCATGCTACAGAGAGTTTTAATTGCCGCCAGACGGCGATTGACCGTAGCTTCCGCTAACCCCTTATCAAATAGTTGAGCCTTATAATTCAGCACGACCCCCACCGCCGCCGAACGATCCAGGTGTAAAAACTCCAGCACCGCATCTTTAGTGGCAATAGTCCCGGTAGTAGAGCGAAAAAAATCATTGAGATCTTTCTCGTAAGCTTTTCTGGTACTGGGATTGCGTTTGTCGAGGAGGAATTGAGCTAGCACGTCGTCTGTTGTGTGATTAAAATGTCTCTCAATTTTGGCATTGAAAGAGTTTTCTAACTGTGATGGAGTAGGGTCAGTGATTTTTTCCATTCTATGATATCGAAAAGAGTAATTTCCGATAACAGAGTCGGGTGCAACCTATAATGTACCGTCTTTTGAGACATTATTATCGAGTTGCTGGCAAAAAGCCCAAAGATTCTGCGAAATCGAGCTGTTGGGGTTAAACCCAGTGTTCAAAGTTAAACTAATAAGTAGCTAGTGAAGGTAGACGTAAATACAATACCCATTCAAAGCAGCGGTACTAGTAAGGAGGAGTAAAATATGAATTCAACTATTAAATTACCCAGTGGCAAACTAATAGATTTATCTCACTTTGTTGCCCTATTACCTGACGATGATACAACAGAAAACAACTATAAATTAAGTTTGGCTGGGTTGAATCAAGCAATTGAGATTGACTCTAGAGATGCCGAGTTTATTAGCCAAAAAATTGAATTAGAATCGAGAACCAATCATGCTCCTGTTGGTGAAGAATGGGATAAAGAAGCACAATTACGGAAAAATCAACCATTGATGAAATTGATCGAGCAATGGAGAGCACGAAATAACGGTCAAACTGCCACGGAAGAAGAAATACAGGAATATCAAGATATCCAAGAATCTCTCACCAGAAACCCTTCTATCAAACAAGTATCTTAGTTTAAAAAATACCTAAAATATTAAAATTATAGTGATTGTTATCATCGATTCAGGAGTTCTTTTTACCCTAATCAGTACCAGTAAAGTTAAAGAAGTAACTGATTGCCAAGATTGGTTTTATTACTTACTATCAAGAAGTGCTTTAGTAGTCACATCAGCTTATGGGCAGAAGCGAGAAATAAAGGATTACCCACCGCCGACGATCTGAGTCTCGATGCCGATGTCATTATCTGCGCCCAGTATCAACTTTTAGCTGAAAAATATCCAGGTAGATATGTCGTTATTGCCACTACCAACATCAAACACCTCAGTCGCTTTACCGAAGTAAAAGAATGGCAAAACATTAAGTTTTAAAGGCATTATTATCAACAATGAAATTAGAGGAGTGTATCAACTTGTTTAAAAGATAGAGGTGATTGCAATATCTCTTTAGCTTCTAGCAAGTGATGAGTCTTATAAAATGAGCCAATAGATTGACATTTATACTCTTGTTCCCAGTAGTAAGAGTGGTGGCTATATACATAAAGAATACAAATTGCTCCTAATTTAATTCCTGGATTAATATCAGACTTAATTGAATCACCTATTACCCAGGTATCTTCTGGAGAATACTCAGTATTTTCTAAAAATTTTCTGAAAACACCTGTATTTTTTTGAGAAACAACTTTTATCAAATCGAAATAATTAACTAATCCAGTGCTATATAGTTTTTTGAGTTGGAGATTTTCTTCTCCCCTTGTTAATAAAGCTAATTTAAAATGCTTAGCAGCCCATTCTAACAACTCATTAGCACCATCAATAACTTTAGGCATTTGTTCAATTATGATACGACCACATAATTTTATTTGTGAAATAATCTCATCAGATGGCTCACGATTTAAACGTCTTAAGATAAGTTTGTATGTAAATAACATAGTTTTTTCATAGCGGTAGGGAGAAAACCCCATAGTTTTCATATGAATTGAATCAACTTTTTCAAATTCATCAACTATTTCTTCGACACTTATCTCTTTAAAGTTTAGGAGTTCAACAAATCTTGACCTAGCTTGCCAATAAATATCACTGGTATCCAATAATGTATCATCTAGATCGAAAATTATTAGCTTCTGTTTAGACATTTTTTAGTAATTTATTTTCTATTTTTCATCGAGTCCAAAATTTAAGGAGAAAGCTTATTTGAATTTACGGAAGAATGACCTGTATTATTAATAATATTATTTTGATTAGGAATACTCATGATAATTGCAATCAAAGCAATAATCAAACCAATAATACTCAAAAGTATAGGGATATAAGACATCCAGTGCTTCATAAGAAGGCTCTGAAAATTTTGTTTAGTAACAAGAGGAGAGTTTTCCCCTGACATTAGCTCTCCTATATGTTTCGGAATTTTCTCCACAACACTGCTATTAAAATTTCTCTCTCTTTCATCTCTGGGAACATTTTTACTGTATGGACTTGTAGTGCTATTGGATAAATGTTGAAAAATAATTGTGAAAATAGATTCTCCTTTTTGTATGGCAAGTTGAGTTTTTCGCAAGTTTAATGCTTGAACAGTTAAATGCCCCTCGAATCCTGGATCGATATGACCTGGATTTAAAACTAAAAGACCTTTAGAACTTTCCCCATTGATAGCAAAAACAGTTGCCATCATATTGTTAGGTATCTTAAGCTCTTCTTCAGTGAGTAGACTGATAATTTCCCCAGGTTCTACTGTAACGGAGTCATTAGATTTGTTTCCATCCCTAAAAATTGTTCCAATTCTGAGATCGTAGCTGCAAGCTTGTATCTGATTTTTGCTAGCGTGTAATATCAGAGAACCACTATCTATTTTGTTCTCAATATCTTGCTTAGTTAGTATTCCTTGACTCGGAGGATTTTGACTCATAATTATTATGTTTTTTCAACAACAAAATGAAAGCAGAAGTTGCCAAGCTATTAGAAGTTTGGTAATGGTCAACTAAAAAATATCAAGAGCTATATTCTTAGATTTCCCTGTTGTAAAGAATCATTATCTACGATGCAAGATTACCGCGCTCCATACCCCTAGATCTTGGAATTTGTAAACCAATGGTTTACAGATCTTGGAGCAGGGCGATCGCGCTTCGCGGTAAAATAAGGAATGTTAAAAATTTCAGAGCAAGTTATTATCCCCAGTCGTGAAATCGACATCAATGCCGTTCGTTCTCAAGGAGCGGGCGGTCAAAACGTGAATAAAGTATCCACTGCCATACATCTGCGTTTTGATATTAAAGCGTCGTCACTTCCTGATTTTTACCAAGAAAAGCTCTTGAAATTAAGCGATTCTCGAATCTC